>CBDURX010000227.1:0-4865 GCA_965369485.1 uncultured bacterium
AATTGCGCCTCGACCCCGACTTGCGCAGTGAGTTGGTCATCCCCATCTCCTGCAAGGAGGGACCGGCAGGTCTGTTCGATTTCGGTAGCAGGGCAGCCCACGCCTTTACGGACCAGGAGATTCGCTTGTGCAGCATGCTGGTGGACCAGATGGCGATCTCCCTGGACAATTTCCGGTTGCTGGCGGACCTGACCGCCAGCCGGGACGCCGTCATCCGCGGCATGGCCCTGCTGGCCGAATCGAGGGACAGCCTCATCGGTCGCCACCTCGATCGCATCTGCGCCTTTTCCCGGCTCCTGTCCGAGAGGATTGCCAGGGGCTCCCTGTACAAGGACATGGTGGATGAGGAGTTCTTGGAGACCCTTGCCCGTTCCGCGGCCCTGCACGACATCGGCAAGGTCGGTATACCTGACCATATTCTGCTCAAACCGGGCAAGCTGTCCCCGGACGAGTTCGAGATCATGAAGACCCACACCACCATCGGCGTATCGCTGATGGAAGAGCTGATACAGTCGCACGGCTCGTTTCCCATGCTGAAGATGGGAGCCGAAGTGGCCATTGGACACCACGAGTGGTGGGACGGTACCGGCTACCCGCACAGACTGAAGGCCAAGGCCATACCGTTGCCGGCCCGCATCGTAGCTATCTGCGACGTATACGACGCCCTCATCTCGAAGCGGGTCTACAAGGAAGCCTGGAAACAGTCCGAAGCGTTGCGGGTCATCCGGGAGCGGGCGGGCATCCAGTTCGATCCCCACCTCGCGGAACTCTTCGTCGGTCTGCGTTTGCAGCTACGAGAGATCCACAAGCGATATTCCGACTGAAAATCCCCTGAAATCAGAAGGCGATCACGCCAGCGGCCAGGTCCGGTGCCACCATCAAACTCTTTTCCCGGATGTAAGCCGCCGTTCCCGGTGCAGACTTGCGCGGCTTGCGGACGTACTTGCGCCGGGTGAAGACGACGGGGACGAGGCCGGAGTGTCGTGCCTTGCTGTTGAGCGCCGCCAGGGCGGCCGCCTTGTGCAGTATGCGCTTGGGCACCTGTTCAGGCCGGCCACCGGTGCGCAGCACCACGTGGCTGCCTGGAACGCTCTGAGCGTGGAACCAGATGTCATCGGGTGCAGCGTGACGATGGGTCAGCTCGTCGTTATCACGGTTGTTGCGACCGACCCACACCTCCCACTCCTGCTCGATCAGGTAACGGCGGTAGGGCAGGTCGAGGTTGATGCCGGCGGCAATCCTGCGGCGGGACCGTCCGGGAGCGTCCACGTCCAGACCAAGTTCACGCCCGTGTCTGTGGCGCCAGGCGAGTAGCTTTTCCAGGCGTTCGCTGGGTTGGGAGGCGATGGTATCCAGCTCGCGACGCCTATCGGCGAGCACGGTCAACTGCGCCTGAGCTGTGGCGAGCCGCGAGGCGATGACGGCCTGGCCTCGGTCCGCCTTACGCGCCAGCCGAAAGAAGTGGTCCATGTTCGCGGCGGGGCTGAGCGCCGGGTTCAGCCGGATGTGCAGTTCGCGACCGTCGTGGGGACTGGCCAGGGCGATCTCCTCCGTGCCGCGGGGCAGCTCATGCAGATGTGCGGCGAGGGTCTCGGCGGCCAGACGGTGTTCGTCGCCGCGTTTCGCCGCGGCGAGGTCGCGGCCGAGATTGTCCACCAGCCGCTGGCCACTCTTTTCGGCCTGGCGCACGACCCGTGCCAGCCGGCCGAGCCACTCCGTCTCCAGGGCCGCCGCCAGGTAAGCCGGGCCTGCGGTGCGAAACCGCGCGGCTGTTGCGTCCTCGTTCCCCGGCTCACTGCCTGCGTACCGGTAGGTGGCTGACGGTGGCAGCAGGGTCAACAGGGGGTGGGGCGGGCGGTGGAGGGACCACATCAGCTTTTGCCGGCTGTCCAGCAGAACTATGTTGCCGCGCGGACCGAACAGCTGGTGCAACAGGACCAGATCACCCTCTCCCGGTACGTCCTCGGGCGCGGCGGGAGGGACATCCGCTGGACGGAAGGCGAGGGCGACAATCCTGTCTGCGGGCAGGATGCCGCAGGTCAGCAGACGGCAGCCGCGCAGATGCGCGGCCAGGTGTGGACGCTTGGTCCAACCCAGTGCGGTGCGGACCGCTTGGGAGGGGAGCTCCGGCGCGTCCCAGAGCAACAGGGCGCCAGGGCGACTCAAGAGATAGAGAAAGGTTTTCTCTTCATCGGCCAGAGAAAGCCCGATCCATCCCGGTCCCGCAGTGACGCGGAACAGTTCCCGGCCGGCCAACCGCTCGCGCCAAGAAGCTGTCAAACCGGCGAGGGATTCGTGGCTGCGCCAGGGACGTTCCTCGCTAGGATCGTTCATGAATGATCTAGAAGAACCAGTAGCCCAGGGTAGCCTTGAAATCCGGGATGTCATCGATGCCGAACCTCAGCTCCAGGCTGACCCGGTTCTCGTTGGTGAGGATCCTGGATACGCCACCCAGGATGCTCAGGCCTATTTCACCGTTGCTGCCACCTCCGAGGGAGTCGCTGAGCCAGTAGTTCGCCCAGGAGAGACCGGCACCGGCGTACCAACCCCAGTTGTAGGATTCCAGCTCGGGGAAAGTGTAGGCAAAATCGGCGTTGATCTGCATGGTGGTCACATCATCTCCGAAGCCGAATTCCAGGTTGGGCTGCAGAGCCCAGCCAACGGCCAGTTCCGCCACTCGGGCGTGAGCGCCGATGACGAACTGATCGGGTTTGATGGAAAAACCGGCGCGAGGTCCCCAAGGTATCGTGTCGGCGCTGGCGGTGGACACAGTCGCGACGAGGATCAATAGGACCCCGGCAAGAGATTGCTTCATGGCCACTCCTTGGCTGAAGACACAGTTAGTCGGAGGCAACCCGGGTTAAGAGATTTGTACCGGATCTGGCTCGAATGCTCAACAGTCATCTCGTCCTTGCCGCGTCAGGAGGTCTTGCCTACACTTGCCTGACCTCGCGGTACGCGGACGGCGGGCGACCGATTCGTCCCTGGCCGCGCCAGCAGGAGGAATGCCATGCGTAGTATGACGGGATTCGGCAGCGGAGAGAGTACGGCAGCGAACGTGACGGTGGCGGTGGAGTTACGCTCGGTCAACCATCGCTTCCTGGATGTAGCCACAAAGCTCCCGGCCTATCTCTCGGCCCTGGAAAGCGATATACGGGCCTTTTTCAAGGAGCATGTGGCGCGGGGCCGCATCACTTGCACGGTTCAAATCGTCCTGGATGCAGCGGCTGCTCCGGTCGTGCTCGACGAGGCGAGACTGGCCCAGGGGCTGGCCCTCCTGGAGAATGCAGCCAACCGGTTGGAGGAGAAGACCGGCCGGCGTCCGGTAATCGAGCTCGAACATTTGCTGGCCGTTCCCGAGCTCTTCCGCACCGAGGAGGCGGGCCTGGAGCTCGAGGAGGTGCGAACGGCGTTGATTTCCGCCCTCGAGGCAGCTACACACCAGCTCCAGGAGATGAAATCCAGGGAGGGACAAGAGCTGGCGGCAGACCTGAATGAGAGGTTGGCGACGCTGCGGCAACATCTGGACGAGGTTGCACAACTCGCTCCCGCTGCAGCCGTCGAAGCACACGAGAAACTGAAGGAACGTCTCGACCAGCTCGTCCCAGGCCAGGTCGACCCCCAACGCCTGGCCCAGGAGGTCGCCCTGCTGGCGGATCGCAGCAACATCAACGAGGAGTGCGAGCGACTGGCCATTCACATCGAACAGTTCGGCCGTACAGTGGTGGGCACTGGACAGGTGGCCAAGCGTCTCAATTTCCTGCTGCAGGAGATGCACCGCGAGGTCAACACCATGGGGTCGAAGACCAACCTCATGGCCATCACGCAGCTGGTCATCTCCATGAAGGACGAGGTCGAATCCATGCGCGAGCAGGTTCAGAACCTCGAGTAGGTGAGGTGGTGGAATGCTGGTTCTCATTTCCGGGCCGTCCGGAGCCGGTAAGAGCACCTTCGTAAAAACGCTGCTGGACAGCGACGCTCGCCTGGCGTTCTCCATCTCCACCACGACGCGGCCGCGGCGCAAGGACGAGACCGACGGCGTCCAGTACCAGTTCGTGGACGACGCCGAATTCGACCGGCTCCTGGCCGACGACGCCTTCGTCGAGTGGGCTCTCGTCCACGAACATCGCTACGGTACCCGCCGGGACCACATCGAGCAGATGATGGCGCGCGGCAGTGTTCCCTTGCTGGATCTCGACGTCCAGGGTGGCCAGAGGGTCATGGAGCTGTACGGCGACAGGGTGGTGTCGGTCTTCATCTGTCCCCCCTCCTGGAAGGTTCTGGAGCAGCGATTACGAGCTCGGGAGACCGATGACGACACGGTGATCGCAACCCGTCTGCGCAACGCTCGCCGGGAGGTGGAATTCGCCGATCGCTACGAGTACTTTCTCGTGAATGACAACCTGGATACCGCTCTAGGTCGCATGCGGGCCATATTGACGGCTGAGCAGTGCCGGCGGGTCCGGCTGGGCAAAACCCCCCTGGAATCCCCATGATCCGGGTCAATTGTGTGTGTTGAGGGTTGAAATTTTCTCAAAATATATTATTGTTAATCGGTTGCAGTGGAAACGGCCTCCGCAAGGGGGCTTTTTGTCGCGTTTGCGAATGGCGCCATATAGTGTGACTTCAACGAGGTGAGTGCGGATGACCTACGTTCCCCGTCACAAAGTAACCGATCTGATCGAAAACAAGTTCGAAGCCATCAAGGTGGCAGCGCTGGAGGCCCGTCGCTTGAACGAACGGGCGCGCATGCTCGGCATCAGTCTGGAGGGCAAGATCACCACCATGGCGATCCAGCGTCTCCTGAACGGGAAGGTGCAATACTACGACGAGCGTGAGCGTGCGATCCTTCTCCAGGAGGAACT
>CBDURX010000228.1:0-4864 GCA_965369485.1 uncultured bacterium
CGTCGTCGTCGTTGACATATATCAGCTCCGTCACACTTGGCAGGTAGCCGTGTGTGATCTGCCAGTCGCGTCCGACCGGCAGCAGGTAGACGTGCCATTCTGCCAGGGAGTATGAGTCCTGGTACACCGTCCACCACTTGATTGCCTGGGGCAGTTGCTCTCCCGCGAAGGTGTAGAGCAGCTCGTTGGCGCCGTCGCTCACGCCGAAGGCCTGCATCTCGCCCAGCTGCTCGGCGAAGACGGCCACCATCCAGACCGTGGTGTCGGCCAGGGCCGCCTGTGCGATGCCCTGGATCTTCCAGGTGTTGCCGTAGAGACGCAGGGCATAGGCCGAATCGCCGAAAGTGTTGTCCTGGGTCAGCTCCCAGGCCGAAGGGTCCTGGTCCTGATCGGGGTAACCGACGAGGTCAACCGTGCCGGACTCGAAGTCCTCGATGATGGTGCCCCTGCCTTGGGCGTGAACGGGGGTGGCAAACAACCACACGTTAGCCGCGGCGGCGACCAGGAGAAATACCCATGCGCGCATCAGACACCTTCCCGGCACGAGGGAGAACAAGCAAGCTGTTGCTGGTCAATGTTACAGGTTAGAGGATATCATATTTCCACCGAACCTGGAACGCTCCCCTTGCGTCTTATGGGGCGAGGACCGGATGAAGGAGTTCCCTGGCAGACCGGCCCACGGGATCGCGAACCGGATCAAACCGTTGCTAGCAGGTTGTCGATGGATCTAGCCGAGATACTGAAGCGTTGTCGTGAAGGCGACGAATTGGCCTGGGAGGTTCTCGTGCGCGAGCACCAGTCACGGATTTGCGGAATCGCTTACACCTACGTCACTGACCAGGACGAAGCCCGTGATCTCGCCCAGGACATCTTCGTGCGGATCTATCAGAAGATCGACAGTTGCCGCGACCCCGAGAGGTTTCTGGCGTGGATGGTCCGGATCGCCCGCAACGTTTGCCTGGACCATTTGCGGCGCAGGAAAGCACGTCCGCCGGCTCGGGATATTCCGGCCGAGGAGATGGTCAGCCTGCAGGACGGCCGGCCGGGTCCCGAGCAGCAATGGGTGGATGATTCTCGTAAGAGATTGGTGTACAACGCATTGCAAACCTTGAGCAAGATCAACTGCGAGATCATCCTCCTGAAGGACATGCAGGGTCTGCCTTTGGAGGAGATCGCCGAGATGCTGAACGTGCCGCTGGGCACGGTCAAGTCTCGATCGAATCGGGCGCGGATCGAGCTGGCGAGGGCCGTGCAACTCCTCAACGGCTCGCCCGCGGCGGAAGCTTCCAGCTGAGCTGGGACGGAACAGATGGAGTGTGAGGACGATGGATTGCCGGGAATGGGAAAACCAGTTGGATGACCTCCTCGCCGGAAGGCTTGCCGTGCAGCAGCGCCTGCAGGTCGAGGAGCACCTGGCTGCCTGTCCCGCTTGCGCCGAACTGTTCGCGACCGCCCAGGGGAACCGGAACGCCCTGTCCACACCGGACCAGACTGACCTGACCGAGGCCGTCTTGGCGCGTACAAGCGGCCCGGCCTGCGGCCGCTCCGAGGAGCTGCTCTGTGACCTCGTGGCAGGCGACCTGCCCGGCGGTGACGCACAACTGGTCCGGATGCACCTGGAGCACTGCCAACCGTGCGCGGCCTTGCAGCGGACCCTGACCTGGGTCGTGCCGTTGCTGCCGCAGATGGCCACCATCACCCCCGATCGCCGGTTCACCGTCGACGTGCTGGGCCGGACTTCCAGGGCACACGGCTTCCGTGTCGGCCTGCGTAGACAGCTATGGGGTGAGCGTTTGCGGGATTGGTGGCAAGGTGCCGTGGCGCGGCCGCGTTTCAACCTGGAGGCGGCCTACGTGGGTACGGTGCTGCTGATCGCTCTCTTTGGTACCCCCTATTCGCCTCTGAAGGAGGCACCACCGCGCGCCCTGGAAATCGTTCAGGCAGGTCCGCAAGGCATCGCCTCCTCACTGGCCCCAGGATACCGGGTAGCAGCCGAGGCCGTGGGGCAGCAGGGTCGCGCCATCTGGGATGCCACCGGCGGCCGGGTCGAACACGTTACTCGCGATGTGACCGGCGGCTTGAATGCGCGCTGGGAACGCACCGCTTCCGCCCGGGCCGACCTCGGTCGTCACGGGGAGCAACTGGGCCAGGCCATGATGAAGATCGATTTTACACGCGCCGCTCTGCATCTGCGTGGGGTCGGACAGGACCTCGAGCGGATCTGGCAACAGTGGCGTGGTCATGCATACAGTGTGAAAAAAAACGAGAATAACCGAGCGTGAAGATGAATCACCGTACAAAGGAGACGGTCATGGACAGCACTCAAGATTATGGCACACAACGGCCTGAGACCCCGGAAGCGGGTGTGCCAGCGACGGGTATGGCGGAACCGCCACCGGTCGCGCCGCAGTCACCTGCACCCGCACCCGCACCTGTGGAACAGAGCGCCCAATCCCAGAAGCTGCCCTACAAGTCATCGTCCCTGGCCGCCTTCCTGTCCCTCATGCCAGGGCTGGGGCAGGTCTACGTTGGCTATTACCAGCGCGGTTTCGTAAACCTCGCGGTGGTTGCGTCGGTGATCACGGCGCTGTCGGTCAGTTTGATCCCAGGCCTGGAGCCGCTATTTGGCATTTTCCTCGCCTTCTTCTGGCTCTATAACGTCATCGACGCTTACCGCAGGGCCAGCTTGTACAACCAGGCCCTCGACGGTCTGGGGGGAGTGGAATTGCCCGAGGATTTCCAGTTGCCCGACCGAGGTTCCGTGGCTGGCGGAGTCGTCCTGATCGTGGTCGGCCTGTTGCTCTTCATGCACACCAAGTTCGACATGTCCATGGCTTGGCTCCAGGAGTGGTGGCCGCTGGTTGCGGTCGGGCTGGGTGTTTACCTGGTGTACAAGGCGAAGATGCGCAAAGAATAAACCACGCTCAGCCGGGAGACATCTCCCGGGGGGATGCTTTCCCGCCTAACCTGAATGCCCGCACGTGATTGGCTGCGTGCGGGCTTTGCTTTGGTGCAGACAACCGGACGGGCCGCGAGCTCACCGCACCAGCGCCATGCGGCGCGCCTGCCGCTCTCCGTCCGCTTCCAGCCGGTAGATGTAGACGCCGGATGGCACGGCGCGGCCGTGGTCGTTGCGCCCGTTCCAGGTCACGTCATGGCCACCGGCCGCCTGCATTTTCCCCTGCACGAGGAGTCGGACACGTCGCCCGGTCAGATCGTAGACGGTCAGGGTCGCCACACTGCGCGTGGGCAACTCGTAGCGGATCACGGTGGTGGGGTTGAACGGATTGGGGTGGTTGGGCAGCAGACGCATGGCCAGCGGCGGAACGGCTGCGTCCGGCGTGTCCACCACGAAACCGTCGATGAGCAGGTGGGCGGCGTAGGCGTCGATGCGTCCGAAGCCGTAGGTGTTGTTGGGCACCTCCTGGCCGGACACGCCACCACAGTTCTGGAAGGGATGAGTCATGGGCATGGCGGAGAAGCGTATGAAGTTTTCCAGCTGGTCCACGTGTCCCTGGTAATCCGGGTTCGTCGTCACGAGTAGCGCCACCAGCGCCGCCACGTGGGGACCGGCCATGCTGGTGCCGCTCATGGATGCGTAGTCATCGCCGGGGATGCAGGAGCGCACGCCCTGCCCGGGCGCCACGATGTCCGGCTTCAAGCGGTCGCTGCCGTCGACGATCACCGGGCCACGACTGCTGAAGCCGCTGATGATGTCCTCGAAATCGGTGGAGCCGACGGAGAATACGGCGTCGTAGATGGCCAGGGGGAACTGGACGGAGGCGCAGTCCGAGCCATTGTTGCCGGCGCTGGCCACGACGAAGATACCCGCTGCGCGGACGTTCTCGACGACGGATCTGAGGACGTTCGGATCGACGCAGCCTTCGTTCTCCGGGCAGACCCAGGAGTTGTTGATGGCGTCAGGGGCCAGGTCCGGATTTGGGTTCTGGTCGTTCAGGTCGGTGGGGGCGATCATCCACTGCAGGCACTCCGTGTAGCTGGCAGGAGTGCCGAACCCCACATCCATGCAGCGACAACCAATCCACCTCGCTCCGGGCGCCAGGCCGATCTGGTTGGCCCCGCCGTCGTCACCCACCATGATTCCCATGGTGTGGGTGCCGTGGCTGCCGTCGTCACACGGCTCGGGAGAGTCGGGCCCGCAGCTGCCGCCGCCGCTGTGGATGGCATCGTGCCAGTGGTAGTTGTGATCGGCCGTACTCCCGTTCCAGCCGCGATACTGGTTTATCAGGGCCGGGTGATCCCAGTCGTAGCCGGTGTCGATGCCGCCGATGACGGCGCCCTGGCCTATGTTGCCCTCAGCCCAGACGTCCGGCCCACCCACCAGGCTTATGTTCCATTCGATCTCGCTGGGTGACTTCGAGAGAGTCGCGCCCGGCGCGATGGGAACATCCTTCTCCACCTCGATGGGCCAGTTCCCGTAGATCCACTGCACCTTCTGCAGGCGTGCCACGGTTTCGAGGGCCTGAATGCTGCCGCGCGCCCAGATCAGGTTGGCGATCCAGAATCGCTTGGTGCGCGCACCCTCCGCCTCGAGAGCCGCCACCACGGATGGCTGCGTGCGCGCGGCGAGCCGGGTCAGGGTCGTGTAGACGTAGCGGCCCCTGGCGAGCTTGGTCGGCAGGTCGACTGCATGGCTGAGGTCCGCCTGCTCGGCTAGGTAAACGAGGAACTCGATCTCCTCTGTCTCGGCCTTGGCCAGCAGCTCCGCCTCGACCTTCTGCTGCCAGAACGAGATCAGTTCGGCGCGAGCCGGTGGCGGGAAGATGGAGACGGTGAGGATAGCGAGGACGATGGACAGGACAAGTTTCGAGAGGGTGATCGAGACTCTGGTTTTACGCAGTAA
>CBDURX010000229.1:0-4861 GCA_965369485.1 uncultured bacterium
AAGTTGATGACCAACCCGAAGTTGAGGGACCAGAAATTCGTACTGGTCCAGATCTCGTCACTCCACTTTTCAGTGTCCTGAGTGAAGACGAATTGCCACATCCATTCGAATTCCAGGGCGAAGACCCGGCTCAGGGGATACTCGGTACCGAGACCGATGCCGACGCCCATATCCTTGTCCTTGAGAGGCGTTTCCAGGACCTCGATGGTCTGGCTGCCCCTTCCGGTCTCCGTCAACTCCCATTCGTAATACCCCACCAGTAAATTCACGAAGGGATTGAACTTGGATGTGCGGAAGGTGACGTCGCCCACGTAGATGGTGAGGACCGACTCGATGCCGTCGATGCGCAGGAAGGAGTCCCTGTTCAGGCCAATAGCCTCGTACAGACCCAGGTTTTTTTCGTTGGTCTTGAAATTGAGTCCGCCCCGGGTGGCCCGCACGTTCAGCGCCAGGTCGTCGATGATGTACCAGCGCACGCCGCCGCTGAAAGCCCAGTTACCGGTGGTGATGTCGTTGATGTTGCGCTGGTCTTCCTTCAGGACGTGGACGGGCACCCAGTAGGCCCCTCGCCCGACCAACGCCCAGTTGTTCTCGTGGCGGACGCGGATGAACTTCTCCTCGGCCTCCAGCGCCGCCAAACTGGTGTCGGCCAAGGCGGCCGCCTCGTCGGGGTGCAATCCCACTCTCCCCAGCAGAAGGGGGATGTTGTAGTTACCGACGATGATGATACCCTTGATCTGGTCGCTCCAGGACTGGTAGTTGCCGCTGAAGATGGCCAGACCCGGTATGGTCGGTGGGCGGTACCGAAAGGAGACGGCCGAACCGCTGACGGATATGCGGGGCAGATCCTCGTATACGGTGCTGTCGGCCGGTGACTGGACCTGGCCCATCCAGGACCCGTCCGTGGTCTGATCGAGTTTCAGGACCAGAGGCTGCTCTTCTTGGCCGGGAATGGTGAATGCCCCTTTCCATTCCCCAGCCATGGGATCGACGGCCTGGGCCGAGACCGACAGCAGGACGGCGAAGCAGGCGGCCAAAAAAAACGGCCACGCTGACAGTAGCCTCCCTGGTAATCCTAAATTCTGCACCACATTCCTCATTATCACCTCTCCCGTGCCAACTGGTGGGGCAGGTCAATTTGGCAGGCAGCAAGAGTCGATTCCCTGATAATCCAGGCTAAAACGCCTGCCCCCGGAACCGTACCCGCTCCGAGCGACAGGGCGCTAGCATTGTGAGAGGAATAGAAAGGTTCAGCAAGTGCTTGTCCAATGAAGACATGGAGGCTAGAGCCCTCTTGCTCGCCGACTTCCGGTTCCCTATTGTTATGCAGCGGTGATCATCGATTCAGAGCCGCTGGACACAAGTTTCGGTGCGGGTTTTCATGGCTACACTAGGGTGGGCTATGATATCTTGAGGTAAGTGGAGACATCAGAGGAATCGAGTCGCACTCTGATGGCCACGTCCTCGGCCCGCATCGATGCTTTTCGCCTCCTGAAGTCTGGAGCCCCGATGAGCCAGTCGCAGCACCAGACGCATAAGTCCCTTCCCAGCCTCGACTTCCTGCACGCGCTCCCGAAAACGGATCTGCATGTCCACCTGGACGGTTCCCTGCGTCTCTCTACAGTCCGCGAGCTGGCCGGACGTTATGGACTGCCTTACGATTTCCAGACTGACGAGGACGTGCGCAAGGTCTGCCAGGTAGACGAGGAGTGTGAGAGCCTGGAGGATTACCTGCAGGTCTTCGAGATCACTCTCAAGATGATGCAACGATCGGATGACTTGACCCGCATCGCTTTCGAGCTGGCCGAGGATGCTCACCGCGAGAACGTGCGCTACATCGAGGTGCGGTATTCACCTTTGCTGCACACCCGGCAGGAGTTACAGCGCGATCAGGTCGTCGCGGCCGTGCAGGAGGGGCTGGAGCAGGCGCACCGCCGCTACGGCATCCGGACCGGCCAGATTCTCTGCGGCATCCGGCACATTTCACCGGAAACTTCCCTGGAACTGGCCCAGCTCGTGGTGAGCTGGAAGGGACGCGGAGTGGTCGGCTTCGACCTGGCCGGGGCCGAGAGCGACAACCCGGCCAAGGACCACCTGCAAGCCTTCTACCTGGTGCGCAACAACACTGTCAGTGTCACCATCCACGCCGGAGAGGCGTTCGGCCCGACCTCCATTCAACAGGCCATACACTACTGTGGCGCTCACCGCATTGGCCACGGCACCCGTCTCATCGAGGATCTCGACCTGATGAACTGGGTCAACGATCATCGCATCGCCGTGGAGGTCTGCCTGGCCAGCAACGTGCACACACGGGCCATCCCCGACATGCAGAGCCACCCCATCCGCGGCTACCTCGAGGACGGGCTGCGCGTGACCTTGAACACGGACAACCGGTTGATTTCCGGCACCACGGTCACCAACGAGTTCGCGCTGGCCGTGGTGCACTTCGACCTGTCTGAAGACCAGGTCCTCTCCCTGGTGATGAACGGGTTCAAGAGTGCGTTCTTACCGCTGGACGAGAAGGTGCGTCTCATCGAGAATGCCTTCGACGAGTTCGAGGCGCTGGGCGCTCGGTTCTCCGGGGAAATCTCCCGTCGTCGCCGCTCTCACATCTGACCACCCGCCCCGGCCAGACCATATCGGCTCAACAGAACTGCCACGTCGACCAGCGCCCACAGCAGCAGCGCGCGGTACATACCGTGCTCGTGATCCCGCGGTGTCATCCGCGGTACGCGCACAAGCCAGATCACGAGGTGCACCAGCCAGGCCGTCAGGGCCAAGACCAGGGGCAGGATGTGGCGCGCGCCCGGCCAGCTCGTTGCCGCCATCAGGAAACACGTCGTCGCCAGCATACCCAGCAGGATCGCCAGCGTTAGGCTGGGACGTGTGCCCAGGGTGGAGGTGAGGGTGCGGTCGCCCCGCTTGCAGTCGTCGTCCAGTTGGTAGATCTGGGTCAACGGGTAGAACGAACCAAACAGCAGCCCGAAGGCGACCACCAGGTACCAACCCCCTGGGGTAAGTCCCGGGGTGAACTCGGTGCTGAGTCCACCGGTCAGACCCTCGGTGACGCTCCGGGTCAACCCTTCTGCGACGGCCGTGCTCTTCACAACTGCGGTGGCACCGAAGGCGGCGGCGCCGGCGCTCAACCCTGCGATGGTCGTCCCGGCGCCGTAGCCGACCATGTTCACCGCCAGGTCGAGGCCGGGGAGGCTTTTCCAGCGCGTGCGGGAGTGGGAGTACAGAATCGAGAGCACGACGCAGGCACCGGTGACCAGGGCGAAGATAGGGGAGACACCCCAGGCGGCTCCGGCACCGAACAGCATCATGAACAGGGCGTACAGGGCCAGGCGAGGCGGGGGCGACGGGGGGCGGCGCAAGTAGGCGATGTCCCCGGTGTCGCGGTCGAAGGCACTGTTGAAGGCCAATGTCCCACCGTTGAGGCAAACCACCCAGACCAGCCAGGCCACGAACAGTGTCCGGAAAGACGTGGGCCCCATGGCCCCGCCATCCTGGCCCAGCAGATAAGCCGCACTGGCTGGCGCCATCAGGACACCGACGGCCAGCTGGAAGGAGAGGATGGGCCACTGGCGCGGCCGCAAGAATAAAAGGTAATCGAAGCTGGGACCCAGCCACAACCTGCCCAGATTGCGCGACCGCATCACCGGCTCATCGGTCGTACGGTTCACATGCTCTCCGCCGCTTCGGCGGTCTTTCCCCCGCGAGGGGTGGTGGGAGCCTTGGCGGTGGCCGCCTTATCACCGGTGACCGCCGTCTCACCGGCGGGGACGTTCGCCGCGCAGGCCAGACGGATTTGATCCTCGACCCAGGTCAGATCGATAGCGGCGTTGATGCACTGGCGCTCCATGCCCGCCAGTGGGGTCAAGAGCGCGGGTATCTCCGGCACGCTGCGCAACGCCTTGACCAGGCGGTCGTCACAGGCCGTGGCGATGATGAGGTCGGGGCGCTCGCGCCGCGCCATGTCGAAGGCGATATGGCTGCGGAAGGCCACCAGAGCGCGCACGCCGTACGATGCGGTCAGGTGCGCCACGTTGGACAGAGGACATCCATCACAGTCGCACGATTGACAGGCTGTCATGGACCCGCGGACATCCACCGGGCAGCCCTTGCGTTTCAGGCAGCGGGGCATGATCAGCAACACCGAACGCGGGGGGTGTTTGCGTAGGTATCGGAAAACGCGCTGGTTCTGGGACGTGACGATACGACGGATGAACTTCTCCTCCGGGATCCGTACCAGGCGCAGCAGCCGGCGCACGACAGCCACTGCGACCACGTACAGCGGCCAGCGCCAAGGGCTACCGAACTTCATGACTTCCTCACCATGGGTGCGGTGGATCTCAAGGAGTCATCTCCTCCCTCGTCGTGAGGGCTGCATCCGCGGCCTCCTGGATGTGTGCCAACCACTGGCGTCGAATCTCGTAGGCCAGAACGCCAAAGCTGACGGCCGCGTTGAGGGATTTCTTGTGGCCTGCCATGGGTATCTCCACGCAGCCGTCCACCGCGTCGAGCACCGCGTCCGAGACCCCGTCCACTTCGTGGCCCACCACGAAGCAGCAGGGGAACGGGAAGGCCAACTCCTGGTAGGAGACGGCGGTGGCCGTTTGCTCCAGGGCGATGACACTGGTGCCGTGTGCGTGCAGTTGGTGCACGGCGTCCACGGGATTTTCCCAGTAGTCCCACCCAACCGTCAAGGTCGCACCGAGGGCGGTCGTCTCCATGTCGTGTCGCGGCGGAGTCGACGTCATGCCGCACAGGTACAATCCCGAAAGCCCCACGGCATCGGCGGAGCGGAACATGGAGCCCACGTTCCAGACGCTGCGTATGTTATCCAGCAGGCCACAGA
>CBDURX010000230.1:0-4855 GCA_965369485.1 uncultured bacterium
GGTCGGGGTCGACCCGGGGAAACTTCAAAGTGCGCATGCTGCCGTCGCGTTGCTCGAATTCGTTCAACACGAAAGTGATGGCCTTGTCGGGGATCGGGCAATGTTCCTCGCACACGATACATTCACGCCCGTAAGCATACGGCAAACAGCGGGTCGTGTCGATTACCGCCAGGCCTATCTTCACTTTCTTTTTTACTGCCAGTTCCAGTGGTTGGATGGCCTGGGTCGGACAGACCTGGCCGCAGGCGTTACACTCGAACTCACACCACCCGATGGGCGGCACCAGTATCGGTGACCAGAGTCCCTCCAGACCGGCTTCGGACCAGGTCGGCTGCAAGCCGCCGGAGGGGCAGGTCTGCATGCATAGCCCACAGCGCACGCAACGTTGCAGGAAATCCTGCTCGGCCCGGGCCCCGGGTGGTCGGATAAGCGCAGGATTGTGGGTCTTGCCGTGAGCCTGGGGAGTCATGCGCACCATGGCCAGACCGCCCACACCGGCCACCATGGAGGCTACCGCGCGCCGCCGGCCAACGTCGACGCTGCCGCTGGAGGTGCGCCGCATCGGCAGGATCCACTTGAAATCGAGGGCCTGGTTCTGACAGGAGTCGACGCAGTTCCAGCAACCGAAGCACTCGGTCGCCAGCCACTGATCCGGCAATTCCGGTTGTGCCGCGGCAGGACAGGCCAGCGTACACTTGCTGCAGGCGTTACAGGCTTCAGGATCGCTTACCAGGCGCAGAAAAGGCCGCACGGAAAACAAGCCGAGCATGGCCCCCAACGGGCAGACATAGCGGCACCAGAACCGGTTGCGCACCAGGCTGAACACCAGGACCGCGACGAACAGCAGGAACACCGCCCCCGTCCCGGAAAAAACCCTCAACTCGGTCGCCGTGACGTGATCCTGCCACCAGAAGTAGATCGGATCACTGACGTCGCGCAGGTGCCAAGCGCCAAGCTGAGGATCGGCAAAATAAATGATGTTTGCCGTGGCGCTTATTGCCACGTCGCAAACCGGCAGCACCGTCAGGGTGACGCTGCGGTAAAGCAACGAGAAGGGATCGAGCACGCCGAACCACTGGGCGCCCGTGGCGGCCATGACCAGCATTGCGATGAGCACGAAGTACTTGGCTCTCTGCCAACGGCTGAACCCCTCATTCTGTCCGGAGATCCGGCGGAAGTGGCGGCGCAGACCGCCCACCACGTTGATCAGGGTCCCCAGGGGACAAAACCAGCCGCAGAACACCCGTCCCAGCACGATCGTCACAACCACGGTGAGCAATGCCAGCAGCGACAGGCCCGCCAAGGTGTGGGTCGCCAGCCAGGTGCTCACCAGGATCAGTGGATTCAGGTCGAAGAAGATCGTAACCGGGGCAGTGGGCGCCAAAGTGTCGGCTGGACGGTTAGCCGCCAGAAGAACCAGGAAAACTCCGAGCACGACTGTCTGCACAAAGCGGCGGATCCGGATCATCCAACGAGCCCGGTTATCTACACTCACGCCAAGGTCTTTTCGACCGGGTTGAGCGCGCGGAAATCGGCGGTGCCCAGCCCGCGGGCCTCAGCGAGGGGGATATAGCCTATATCCCCGGGCAAGTGGCCCATCAGCGTCGCGCCGAAGGCGTCGAGAGCCACGATATCGGTGCCGGCGGCAACAATGCCGCGCACTTCGACATCGTTCGGATCGCCGCCCTGGGGGCCGTGATCCAGGAGTACGCGTACGGCATCCAAGACAACCAGCCGGGGCTTCATGAACTGTGTGATGTCGGTCAAACAGACATCCATATGCTGGTGCCAGGAACCCCGGTTGCCGCCGATAATGCCCATGTAGTTTTTCATGGCCATCGATGCCTTCGTCAGGCCGTGGTGCTTAAGAATCGGCACATTGATGACCAGGTCCGCCTCGGTCACCTCCACATACAAGGGCCAGGTCTTCAGGCGCTGGCCACCCAGTTCCATGTCGCGGAAGCGTTTCTTGTCCAGATAAACCACCTTGCCTCCCGCCTCTTTGGCGGCCTTGGCGATGCCGCTGTTGCGGTAGGCCTGACGGGCCGGATGGCAGGGAAAATCACCTACTTTGACCTTCTTGGCACCAGCGGCCAGGCACATGCGCACCAGAGCAGCAACGACGTCCGGGTTGGTATTGGCGGCCAGCTCGGGTCGACGGTTCCAGCCGATGTTGGGTTTGATCCAGACCACGTCGTCTTTTTTGACGAATCGTTCCATGCCGCCCAGGGAGGCGATGCTGGTCTCGGTCAAGCGAGTGGCAACTTCAGTGAGATCGGCTTCAGCCAAGGCCGCCTCGTCCCAACGAGTGATGGACATGGCCGGCGGCGGCTCGGCCGCAAACACCAGATCGGAGAGGCTGGACAGATCGGCGATCATCACACCACTGCCCACAAGAGCCGAAGTTTTTATGAAGTTGCGGCGAGTCGGTTTGGACATGACAAACCTCTTCCTCGGGACAAGTATCAGTTCAGAGGGGCATTCTAGCACGGTATGTTCTCATTATTCAAGGTGGTGAAATAGAGATGGTGGGCAATTGGTCCGTTTGGCAGGAGCGGCCTGACCAAGGCGGGTAATCCCGGTTCAATACCTCTACACCAGGTCTTCTTGAGCGCGGTGGGCCGCCCTAAACGCAGCAGCGACGGCATGAACCCTAAATTTGATAATGTTATTTCAGTTGACAGCACGGGGCGCCTCCTCCAGAATGATGTCATCAAAGTAGGGGCGATCCCTCCTCATTCTCAACACAAGGGAGTCTGTGATGAAGGCGCCGCAGAGCATATTTGTCGCATTGTTCTGTCTCGTGCTGCTCCTCGCTGTGGGGTGTGGCGATGATGCTGTCGCGCCCGAGGAACAGGTAGAGATCCTCGACAGGCCACCCATTCCCGAGCCGACGTACTACTCGGGGCCGGTCCCCGACAAATCCATGGAACTCGTGGTCAAGACCGTAAGGCTCTCGAACTACGTCGCCTTGGCCGACAGCGTCTTTCCTCCTCCGGGTTGGTGCAGCGAAGGCGGCGATTTAGAATGCATGTTCTACCCGACCTTTCCCGGCCCCAACAGGATTAAGCTCGTGGAAGGCGACACGATCATCACCGACCAGGATTCGCTGCAGACCGACGTCACCTACATTCCGTATACGGGCACGGGATATATGGCCTGCCGGCCGCTTTCATCCGCTCCCTACCTTCAGCACATCCGTTACTGGGTGAGGCTGGGCGACGTCGAGCGGTATTCGGGGAGTACCACGGTAACCGTGACGCGCTCGACGACCAGGGGCATGGAGCGCACCGAGGCGGAGGAGTTCGGCTTGTCCATCGGGATGGAAGCCACCGCTTCCGGCGGCTTATTCGTCGAATTCTCGGTGACGCTGCGGACAGAGTTCTCTTACTCATCGTCGACGTCCCTCACCGTCAGCGAGGAGGAGACGGTGGAGGAATCGTTCACTGTCGCCTGCCCCGACAACCAGAATATCGTCTACTGCGTCTGGCAGCTTGTGAACGAGTTCAAGATCATCGGCGTCGACGGGGAGCCATTTACCGATCCGTGGTTCAGATTCACGGCCGGATCTCACCTTGCCGTCTGCCCGGAGCCGGAGTTCGTACCGATGACGACATATTTCAACAATCCGTGAGAGTTGGCGGTAGACTGTCAACACAAGCGCCTCCACCCGTAAGCTTGGACTGCAAAAAATCCACCTCCACGTACGCCATGATTTCTGAAGGGCGTTGTGGAAGCCGTCCCAAATGCACAACAAAGCACCTTCTCCACTTTTTCGTGAAGTAAGGTGCTTTGTTTTGGTAGCCCCTAGGGTACTGTGTACGAACCTTATGACCTACCTGCTCTTTTCCGCTCTAGCCACTCTGAGGAGTTGACGTGCGGAGGCGGACTCCTCACCATGTATGTTCGGCCTGAAAAGATTTCTCCCGGACTCAAGGGAGGCCATCATGAAACATAGGGACATGTTGATGAGCATTAAACCGCATCCGTTGAATGTGGTCCGCATCCCCGGCGAGTTCTCTTCGGACGACACACGCGTGCTCGCCCGGTACTTCCAGGCTGGCGATAAGGAGCGCACCTGCGCCACCATCCAGCGTGTATTGGATCTTTCCGAGGACCTGGTTGTCACTCTGCTCGATCGTGTCCGGGGAGATTACTTTCATCGCCACATCGATCTCAAGGAAACACTCGCTCGTCATTTCGAGAAGGGTGTGGTCCCCCTTCTCGGGGACACAGACACGTTGTCGCCCGAGCGCCGTTTGCTGCTCGGCGCTTACTTCACAAAGGAATACTCGGTCGAGGCGGCCGCTCTGTTCAACCCCTCCATCGTTCCTCATCCGAACCAGGAAAACGTGCCCGTGGGCGCCAAACGTTTTGTCATGAGCTTCCGCGCCATAGGCGAAGGCCACATCTCCTCCATCGTCTTCCGAAGCGGAATTATCGGCCACGATTGTGGCATATCGTTTGACCCGGTCAGCCCCTTCATCGGAATGCCCGAGGTCAAGGATGACACTGTTTACGACAAACATCTGATTGAACTCAAGCTCCACGAGATGGATGCGTGCAACGAGGTCACGACACTCATTTTACAGTGTCTGTCTGACGAGTTCACAATCGATCAACTCGAGAGCGAAATAGCGAGGATACAGGGAGAAAACCTGTTCGCACATGTCATCCAGTCGCAGACCTTTGAGACTATGCGATGGCTGGCGCACTCCAATTACGAATTGAAATTTGCAGCCGATCGAAGCATCTCGGAACGTGTGATATTCCCCGTCTCCGAGAATGAGCGCAACGGCGTCGAGGACGCCCGCTTTGTGCGTTTCACGGATGATGACGGCACAGTCGCCTACTA
>CBDURX010000231.1:0-4852 GCA_965369485.1 uncultured bacterium
TGCGGGCCTGGGAGCCGACGACCAGGTGGTTCTCGCCCGCCTGGCGGATCCAGTGCAGGTTGTCCAGATACTGCTGCCGGATCTCCGGGGGCGCCTTGGCCGCCAGCTCCTCGATGACCGCAGCGGCTATGGCGTCGGTTTGCTCGAGATCCTTGGCAGAACCGCTGGTGCAGACCCAGCGGAACGGACCGAATCCGAGGTCGAAGCACACAGGGCCCATGATGTTCTCGACGTAGGAGGGGTAGATGAAGCGGCCGTCCGGCAGGGTGATGTCGGCGCCGGCGCGGCTGGCTTCCAGCAGGAAGGCATTACCGTAGTCCCAGAAATGCATGCCGCGTCCGACTACACGGTTGATGGCCGTCACCTGCCGCCGCAACGATTCCTGGACCCTCTCCTTGAAGCCCGCAGGGTCGGCGGTCAGCATCCGGTTCGACTCCTCGTAGGTCATCCCCACGGGATAGTAGCCGCCGGTGAAGGGGATGTGCAGGCTGGTCTGGTCGCTGCCCAGGTCCACCGCCACGTCGCTCTCCGCCAGTTTTTCCCACAACTCCACCACGTTGCCCAGATACGCCAGGGCCACGGCCTCACACTGGGTCCGGGCGGTCTCGATGCGGGCGAGCAGCTGATCCAAATCCTCGATCACCTCGTCCACCCAACCCTGCTGATGACGCTTCCACGCGGCGGTGGGGTTGATCTCCGCGATCACGCCGACGCAGCCGGCGATCACGGTGGCCTTGCCCTGGGCGCCGCTCATGCCGCCCAAGCCGCTGGTGACGATGAGTTTTCCGGCCAGACCATCTTTTCCCTCCACGCCGAGATAGAGGCGGCCGGCGTTCAGAATGGTGATGGTCGTGCCGTGCACGATTCCCTGGGGCCCTATGTACATGTAACTGCCCGCGGTCATCTGGCCGTACATGGTCACGCCGAGTGCAGCTTGGCGGATGTAGTCCTCGCCGCTGCTGTAGTTGGGGATCACCATGCCGTTGCTGATCACGACCCGTGGGGCGTCCGCGTGAGAAGGGAACAGGCCCAGGGGGTGACCCGAGTACATGACCAGGGTCTGTTCCTCGGTCATCTCGGACAGGTACTGCATGGTCAGCAGGTACTGGGCCCAATTCTGGAACACGGTGCCATTGCTGCCGTAAGTGATCAGTTCGTAAGGGTGCTGGGCGACCTGAGGATCCAGGTTGTTCTGGATCATGTGCATGACGGCGGCCGCCTGCCGGCAGCGCGCTGGGTAGTCGTCGATGGGGCGGGCGCGCATGGTGTAGGAGGGCCGGTAGCGTCGCATGTAGATACGACCGTCGTCTCGAAGCTCCCGGGCGAACTCCTCTGCCAGCTGCTGGTGCAACCGGGCCGGGAAGTAGCGCAGGCTGTTGCGCAAGGCCAGCTCGCGCTCGGCCGGTTTCAGGTTCAACGGCCGGGCGGGGGCGTGGCTGATAGCGGGTTCCTCGGGTGGCAGGGGAGGGATCTCGGCGGGGATGCCGCGGCGGATCTCCCCCTGGAACTCGCTCAAGGCCGTTTTCTCCCTCACACTCAGCCTCCTGTCTCGGGTCTCACTGCTGGGGTAGCCTACCATACCACTATCGACACTCTTTTTGAAGAGGTCCGAAGGGCGGGTCCGAGGAGGTTCTTGACCAGACAGGTTACCCACTGGCAAGATGGCTGTGACAGGAAGATACGTCAATCGGAGCGTGCAAAGGGAAGTGTCAGCATGATGATATACTCTTTGCCCAGCAGAAAGATGCAGGTATGTCTCAGCTCGTCGACCGGATGATTAGCGCCGCCAGGCTCGATCCGCAGCTCTACGAGGAAGTGGAAGCGGACCCGTCTGCCATGAACCAGGCCGTGACCGTGGTGGTCATCTCCAGCGTAGCCGCCGGCGTGGGAAGTATGTTCGCAAATGGTGTCCTGGGATTGCTGGGCGGCACGATCCTGGCACTGCTCGGATGGTTTCTCTGGTCGGGTGTCGTGTACTGGATCGGGGTCAAGCTGCTGCCCGAACCTCAGACCCAGGCCGATTACGGCCAACTGCTGCGCACGATCGGCTTCAGTTCCTCACCCGGAGTACTGCGGATATTCGGTTTCATCCCGTTTCTGGGCTGGGTGATCAACCTGGTGGTCGGTGCCTGGATGCTGGCCGCCATGGTAGTGGCCGTACGCCAGGCTTTGGATTACGAGGGTACGGGCCGGGCGATCGTGGTCTGCTTGCTGGGCTGGCTGGCATACCTCATCGTGTTCGGCGTGTTCACTTTGATTGCAGGTGGCATGCTCTCGGGAAGTTAGCCCGGTCGGCACTGCATGATTTCACCCGGCTTGCGAGCCGATCATGGGGAGAAATATGACGATGCGGCAGTTCTTCTGCTTCTTCTCTGTCGTGGTACTGTTACTGGTCTCGATCCTGGTCCTGTCCATGGGCCCGCTTCTCGCCGACGACCGGAACCAGCCCATCTACAAGCCCGCTAACAAGTATCCTGTTCTGGACGAGATCGAAGCCGCACGCGAGGCGGCCCAGGCCGAGGCGGATTCCTTGCAGAAACTGGTGGATGACCGCTACGAGGCCGAGGCCGAACAGCGTAAAGAGGAGGAAATGGTCTTGCGGCCCGACTGGTCCGGCATCGCAAAACCCTCCTCCCCCGAGGCGTTCAGCAGCAACTGGCATTTCCCACCTTCCCCCCAGTACTACACCGGCACCTGTTGGGCCTTCTGTGCCACCTCCTTCTTCGAGTCCGAGGTCGCCCGTCAGACGGGCCGCCGGATCAAGCTGTCGGAGATGTGGACGGTTTACTGGGAGTACGTGGAGAAGACCCGCCGCTTCGTGCGGGAGTACGGGCACTCGCTGGTGGCCGAGGGATCCGAGGACCAGGGCGCTCAGGAGATCTACCGCCTTTACGGTGCCGTGCCGGCCGAGGTTTACTCCGGTGTCTGCGGCAGCGATGGACGCTTCGACCATTTACCCTTGTTCCACGAGATCAGCGCCTACCTCGATTGGGTGAAGGAGAAAGGATACTGGGACGAGGAGAAGGTGGTCGCTTACGTGCGCAGCATCCTCGACAACTGCATGGGGCCGCCCCCAGTCGAATTTTCCTTCGAGGGCGGCAGCTACACGCCCCGCACCTTCCTGGACGACTTGCTCAAGCTGGACATGGATGATTTCGTCAACTGCATCAGCAGTCTGAAGGAGCCGTTCGGCCGTTACGTTCTGCTGGAGGTGCCGGACAACTGGCGCCGCAGCAAGGCTTACCTGAACCTGCCGCTGGACGAGTTCTACCGGGTTCTGAAGGAGGCGGTCCGGGACGGCTACACCATGTCACTGGGTGGGGACGTCAGCGAGCCCGGCCTGGATGGTTACGAGGACGCGGCCATCATTCCCTCGTGGGACATACCTCATGATTACATCGACCAGGGAAGCCGAGAGTTCCGCATCTTCAACAAGACCACCACGGACGACCACGGTGTCCACCTGGTCGGTTACCTGAGCCATGAGAGCCGCGACTGGTTCCTGATCAAGGACAGCAACCGTAGCTCGCGCCTCGGCCGGTTCGAGGGTTATTACTTCTATCAAGGCGATTATGTCAAGCTGAAGACGCTGGCGTTCATGGTGCACAAGGATCGCTTGCGAGGTCTGCTACCGGAGGAGTGACCTAACGTCCCATCATTTCATGGCTGACGGAACACCAGACCAGATTATTCGTGACGGGATCAGGGCAGGTCACGCCGTTTGAAGCAGTTGACATACTTGCCGCCGGCCAGCGGCAACGATATTATCTCGTAATCTCGTTGGAAAGCGGGCTGCTGGTAGATGTCCAGCTCGCGGTTGAAGGGGGGAATGAAGCCGCGCCGAGGCTGGTTGGTCACGTCCACGTTGCCCAGCAACAGGTAATCGGGCCGCTGGCTCAGGATGTAGATGCCATCGTGTTTCTCATGGCCGGCATAGCCCTCGCGGAAGGCAATCTTTTTATGCGCTATATGGCGTTCGGAGATACCCAGCAGGTCGTAGGTCACGAAGCCGGTCCTGTAGGGGATGTATCCGGCCGGTCCTAGGGCGATGCTCGTACCCGCCGGCAACTGGGTGGCGAGGGCGTCGCCCACCAGCTTCCACCCGCCGAGGTTTTTCTCGCTCATGTGGATCGAGATCAATCGCCGTTCCTTGCCCACGGTCGACGGCAAGATCATCAGGCAGGCCATCAGCACGACCGCCCCGACTACAACGCGCCGCCGGCCATCCACGTGAGCGGGGGCGAGGAGCTCGCCTAGACACACCGTACCCACGGTCAACATCATCGGTAGGATCGGCACGTAGAAGCGGAACATGCCCAGCATGTCGCCGCCGATCAGGAGTGTGTAGAGAAACCACAGGCCGCAAAGAGCGAGGGTCAACCGTACCGGTTGTGACCGCAGTGCGCGGCCGCCGCTGACCAGGCCGGCTGCGAAGGCCACGACGGCCCAGGGGGCGACGTAGCTGCGCAGAAAATCCACACCGTAGGGTAGACCTGTTCGCAGCTGCCCCATCAGGTCGCCCGTCTTGGCGTAGTAGGTGTTAGGGAGCCACTGCCCGTAGGTGGCGTGTCGCCACAGGAAATGGGCCAGGACACCGGCCACGAAAAGCGTCGGGCCGGCCCAGCGCTGCCAGCCACCTCTTGTAGCAACTCTTGCCGGGATCTGTTCGCCATCCGCTGCCTCAGGGGGCAGCAGCGACCAGACCACGAAGGCTGCGCCCAAGGCCAGGCCGTCAGGTCGCGTCAGGGACAGCAGCAGAGCTCCCATGCCGGTTGCCAGCACGCGTCGGTCCAGGGCCGCCCGCCAGGCCAGAAGGGTGAGGAAGGTGAAAAGACCCGTTTCCAGGCCGGCA
>CBDURX010000232.1:0-4834 GCA_965369485.1 uncultured bacterium
CTGATCTCGGCATCGACGCCGACATCGTCGGGGTGTGACGACCCGGCGTTAATCCGTCTCTTGGGGCCCGTCTCTTGGGGGAGGAACATCTTGAGCGAACAGAACGCCATCGTCGTCGAGGGGCTGCGCAAGCAGTACGGTGATTTGCTGGCCGTGAACGACGTCAGCTTCACGGCCGAGCCCGGCGCAATTTTCGGCCTTCTCGGTCCCAACGGCGCCGGCAAGACCACCGCCATCGGCTGCATCTCCGGCCTCTTGCAGCCCAGCCGTGGCCGCATCACGGTGCTGGGGCACGATGTGGTGACCGACGGCCGCGCGGCGAGGGCCAAGCTGGGGGTGGTCCCCCAGGAGCTGGCCGTGTACGAGGATTTGTCGGCCCGGGAGAACCTGGACTACTGGGGCGCGGCCTACGGCATGCGCGGGGCGGCGCTCAAGCGGCGCGTCGCCGAGGTGCTGGAGATCGTTGGGCTGTCCGACCGCGCCAAGGAGCCGGTCAAGAAGTTCAGCGGTGGCATGAAGCGGCGCCTGAACTTCGCCTGCGGTATCGTGCACGAGCCCGAGGCGCTACTGCTGGACGAGCCCACCGTGGGCGTCGACCCCCAGAGCCGGGTCAGGCTGCTCGACCTGGTGCGCGAGCAGACCGCGCGCGGCACCTGCGTCATCTACACCACTCACTACATGGAAGAGGCCGAGAAACTCTGCGACCGGCTGGCCATCATCGACCACGGCAAGATCATCGCCATGGGCACCCTGTCCGAGCTGCGGGCCATCCTCGGCGAGCGGGATCTGCTGCGGCTGGCGGGGACTTTCAACCCGGCCGAGGTGCCTGGCCGCGTGGCCGCCCTCGACGACATCGAGCTGGTGCAGGTGGACAAACAGAACCTGACCCTGGCCACATCGCGTGCCAGCCAGAAGCTCTCGAGCATCTTCAAGGCACTCACCGAGAGCGGCGCCGAGATCCGCGAGACCACCCTGACCCAGCCGAATCTCGAGAGCCTCTTCATCAAGCTGACCGGCAAGGAACTGAGGGAATAGGCGGGAGAGGGACATGCACTTCCTCTGGTTCACAGCTCTGAAGGACGTGCGCCGGCACCGGCGCAACCCGGTGGAGTTCCTGATCTGGATCGGTGTCCCGCTGCTGCTGGGCGGCTTGATCGTCATGGCCACCGGCGGCAAGAGCGGTCCCAGTCCCCAGGTCCATCTCCTGGTGGCCGACGAGGACGACAGCTTCATCAGCGGCTTCCTGGTCGGTGCTCTGAGCCAGGAGGAGATGGGTGGACTGATACGCGCCGAGGAGGTGGATCAGGAGACCGGCCGCGAGATGATGGACGGTGGCAAGGCAAGCGCCTTGCTGGTCATACCAGAAGGGTTCGGCGAGGCCGTGCTGACAGAAAAGCCGACGACCTTGCAGCTGTGGACCAACCCGTCGCAGCGCATCCTGCCCGGCATCATCGAGGAGAGTCTCAGTATCCTGGTGGACGGCACATTCTACCTGCAGCAGCTGCTGGGCGATCAGTTACACGTCATCGCCGAGGGGCCGCCACCGGATCTGGACACCTTCACGGACACCTTCATCGCGGGCTTCAGCGTCCGTATCAATCACATCATCGGCCGGTTCGTGGCTTACCTCGATCCCCTGGTGATCCAGCTCGAGAAAGTCGTGCTGGAGGACGAGGAGGAGGAGGAGCAGCCCAGCTACGCCATCTATTTCGTGCCCGGCTTCCTGCTGATGAGTCTCCTGTTCATGTCCCAGGGCCTGGGCAACGACCTCTGGCAGGAGCGGGACCAACGTACCCTGCGCCGGATCGTGGTCTCGCCCCAGAGCGTGGTGGCTTTTTTAGCGGGCAAGGTCGTCGCGGGCACCGCTATGATGAGTGTCGTCTGCATGGTGGGTCTCTCCATTGGTTATGCCTTCTTTGCTCTGAGTCCGCTGACGCTACCGCTGGCCATCGCCTGGGCTACCTGCAGTGGCGCCATGCTCATGGCGTTGATGATGCTGATCCAGCTGTTCGCGAGGAGCCAGCAGGCGGGCAACATCCTGACCCTGATCCTGATCTTCCCGTTGATGATGGTCGGCGGCAGCTTCTTCCCCTTCGAGGCCATGCCGGAGTTGTGGGCGGCCATCGGACAATACACGCCCAACGGCTGGGCCCTGCAGCAACTCAAGCGGATCATCTTGCAGGACTTCGCCATGGGCGAGGTGGCTGTGGGGTTCCTGACGATGGCGGCGGTCATCACCGTTTTGTTCTTCATCGGCGCCCGGCGTTTGCGCGGCGGCTTTGCCCAAGGTTGAATCATGTCCCGTGATGCATTCTTCATACTGCGCAAGGACCTGAAGATCATGCTGATGGGCAAGGAGACCCTGATGTGGGTCTTCGTGATGCCCATCATCTTCTTCTACTTCATCGGCACGGTGACCGGAGGCTTCGCGGGCGGCGGCGCCGGCACGGAGCAGCTGGCTCGTCAGGTGGGGGAAGACGCGGGAGTCCTGGCCACTCAACTCAAAGTGCGCCACACCGAGCGTGATTACGAGATCGTCGAGCCTGAGAGCGAGGATGAGTTCGAGCTCTACAGCCGGCGCATGACCGTGCCGGCCGCGTTCACCGATTCTGTGCTGGCGGGTCGGCAAACCACCTTGCGCTACGCCCACGCCAACGAGGGCATGGGCAGCAATTATCAGGACATCCGCATCTGGCGGGCCGTCTACACACTTCTGGCCGACCTGCTGGTCAGCAGCGAGCTGGGTCAACCGCCCACGGCGGAGAGTATCCAGCGGCTGAACGATATGCCCCGTCCCCTGCAACTGGCCGTCGCGCCGGCGGGCGAGCGGAAACGCATCCCCAGCGGTTTCGAGCAGGCCATCCCCGGCATCATGGTGATGTTCCTGTTGCTGGTGATGTGCACCAGCGGCGCCATCCTGCTGGTGATCGAGCGCCGGCAGGGGCTGCTGCGCCGGCTGGCCTACACGCCCATCGGGCGTCGTAACATCGTGCTGGGTAAGTGGGGCGGGAAGTACTGCCTGGGCGTGGTGCAGATCGCGTTCGCCATGCTGACAGGAACCGTGCTGTTCAAGATGGACTGGGGTCCTGATCTGGGCTGGGTGGTGCTGGTCCTGCTGGTCTACGGCGGTCTCATGGCGGCCCTGGGCATGCTGCTGGGGAATCTGGCCCGGACCGAGGGGATGGCGGCCGGCATCGGCGTGCTGACGGCCAACGTGCTGGCTGCCCTGGGCGGCTGCTGGTGGCCCATCGAGATCACCCCGGCCTGGATGCAAAAATTCCAGCTGTTCCTGCCCACCGGTTGGGCCATGGACGCCATGCACAAATTGATCAGCTTCGGCGCCGGACCCGCGAGCGTCATGCCTCACCTGATCGGGATGCTGGTAGCCACGTTCATCCTGATGGCGGTGACGATGCGATCATTCCGATACGAGTGAGGCGGGCGGTTCGTGGATGCCATCGGTCATATCTTGATGAAGATCCGCCGGCGGTACAGAAAGCCGCAGACGAGCGCCCAGACGATCACCACGGTCAGGGCGTAAAAGAGGGAACTGTTACGGGGACAGGCCCACGTGCGGAAGAGGTTCTCGTACAGCCATGACTTGAGGGTCAGCGTGGTCGCGGCAAGGGTTGTCGTGCCTTCGGACCCGGTGGATCCCGCCGTTGGTACCTTGATGACGACAATCAGACGCGCCACCAGACTGGAGAGAAAGAAGGCCGTGATGGCGTTGCGTCCGTACCAGACGAACGGCGTTGCCCAGCGGCGCCAGCCACGCATGTCCATCGCGTAGAAGCAGACAGCCAGGAAGCTACAGGCCGCGCCGGCCGTCAACAGTACGTAGGAGCTGGTCCACAGCCGCTTGTTGAGAGGAATCCAGGTGTTCAGCACGATCCCACCCGAGACCAGACTGAATCCCGCCAGGATCAGGCCGAGCAGCTTGACTCCGGGAAGCAGTGGCAGCGGTCGCTGCATCCACTTGCCGCACAGGATGCCCAGCAACACTGTGGCCAGGGCGGCAACGCTGCTGGCCAACCCCTCGGGGTCGAAGGCCCAGACCAGCGCGCCTGTCCCGGTCTCCCGCAGCGTGTGCAGGCAGCGTACACCGAACAATCGCGTGTCCACGTAAGCGCACCAGTTGGACATCACGCCCACATATTCGCCATCGGGTCGCCAGAGGCCGATGCCCAGGTCGGGGCGGCCGAAGCCCGGGATCGGTACATACAGCATCCAGACAGCGGTGGCTACCAGGATGCCGGTCGTCACTGTCAGCAAGACGCGTGGGCTACCGCGCCCCAGGTAGAGGCCCGCGGCCAGGAAGTAACAGATCCCGATGCGAAACAGCACGCCGGGAACACGCGCTTCCACCAGGTGATGCCAGAACCAGCTGCTGTCCAGGGCGGGGGCCAGCCACTGGCCCAGGAGTGTGGTCGCCAACCCCACGGCGAGTGCTACGGACCATGGCCATGTTCGTCGGATCCCCAGCAAGAAGGCCAGCACGACCACGTACACCAGGAGGCCGCCAAACCGCAGAAGCAGCCCCCCTGGGCCGGCAGCGGTGATGGCTTCTCCGATCCCGCCGGGGTATGGGGGGAAGCACGGGAAGCGGCTCTGGAACAGGCCCAGCAGGACCAGCACCAGCGACCGGCGCCACACGTGGCCGAAGAGTAGTCGCCGGCTCTGGCCCTCATCCACGCGATGCGTGAAGGAAAACACCATGGCCACGCCGACGAAGAACCGGAAGAAGGGGAAGAAGAAGTCCGTGGGGGTACAGCGGATCCAGGCGGCGTGAAGCAGCGGCGGGTAGATGACCGCATCGCCCCAGCGTCCCGGGATG
>CBDURX010000233.1:0-4831 GCA_965369485.1 uncultured bacterium
GGTAACTACCTGACCGCGGGCCACGGCTTCCGCTCGTGGTTTTTCACCCTCGATCACAAGCGGATCGGGGTGATGTATCTGATCTCCATTCTCAGCGCGTTCCTGCTGGGCGGGATCTTCGCCATGCTGATCCGGACGGAGCTGCTGACTCCGACCAAGACCATCGTCGATGCCGAGGCTTACAACCAGATCTTCACCCTGCACGGCACCATCATGATCTTCCTGTTCATCATCCCCGGGATACCGGCCGCGCTGGGCAACTTCGTGTTACCGCTCATGCTGGGCGCCAAGGACGTGGCCTTCCCGCGGCTGAACCTCATGAGTTACCACCTGTACGTGATAGGCGCCCTGTTCTCCGTGCTCTCCATTGTACTCGGAGGCGTGGACACCGGCTGGACCTTCTACACGCCGTACAGCACCTCGACGAACACCAGCGTGGTGCCCATCGCCCTGGGGGTGTTCATCCTCGGGTTCAGCTCCATCTTCACGGGGCTGAACTTCATCGTCACCATCCACAAGATGCGCGCCCCGGGCATGACCTGGTTCCGCATGCCGCTGATGCTTTGGGCGTTGTACGCCACGGCTATCATCCAGGTCCTTGCCACGCCGATCCTGGGTATCACGGTGCTGCTGTTGTTCGTCGAAAGGGTGCTGGGCATCGGGATCTTCGATCCGGCTCTGGGCGGTGACCCGGTCCTGTTCCAGCACTTCTTCTGGTTCTATTCCCACCCTGCCGTCTACATCATGATCTTGCCGGCCATGGGAATAATCAGCGAGCTGGTCTCGACCTTCAGCCGCAAGACCATCTTCGGCTACAAGGCCATCGCCTACTCCAGCATCGCCATCGCCGTATTGAGCTTCCTTGTCTGGGGCCACCACATGTTCGTCAGCGGCCAGTCGGCGCTGGCCAACATGGTCTTCAGCGCCTTGACCTTCAGCGTGTCCATCCCATCGGCCATCAAGGTGTTCAACTGGATCGCGACGATGTACAAGGGATCGATCAAGCTGGACACGCCCATGATCTACGCCCTGGCGTTCATCTTCCTGTTCGGCATCGGCGGCCTGACGGGGCTGTTCCTGGGCGCGCTGGCCACGGACGTACATTTGCACGACACCTACTTCATCGTGGCCCATTTCCACTACACCATGATGGGTGGGGTACTGATCGCCTTCCTGGGCGGACTGCACTACTGGTGGCCCAAGATGTTCGGGCGAATGTACAGCGAGAAGTGGGGCAAGATCGCCGCCTGGCTCATCTTCGTCGGCTTCAACGTGACCTTCTTCACCCAGTTCGTCATGGGCAGTCAGGGGATGCCACGGCGATACTTCAACTACCCCGACGAGTTCACCGTCTACCATGTGATCTCGTCTATCGGGTCGTACCTGATGGCCATCGGGTTCGTGACCGTCGCCGTCTACCTGGTGCACTCCCTGGTGAAGGGCCGACCTGCGCCGGCCAACCCCTGGGGCGGTGCCACGCTGGAGTGGCAGACCTCATCCCCACCGCCGCTGCACAACTTCGCAGAGGAGCCCGTGGTGACTGATCCCTACGACTACAGGGACGTGATATATGACGCCGCCAGCGGCGGCTACGTGAGGCACGAAAGGGCGCAGGCATGAGTCAGAGCGTGCAGGACCGCCCACAGCGAGATTTCGGTCGCACGGATCCCGGAGGCCCGGGCGGCTATCCCGGCAAGCCCCGTCTGGGTCATCACTTCGACACCCAGCAGCAACAGTACGACTCGAACAAGCTGGGCATATGGCTGTTCCTGGTGACGGAGATCCTCCTGTTCGGCGGACTGTTCTGCGCTTACGCCGTCTACCGCTCCAAGCACCCGGAGATATTTCTGTACGCCAACACCTTCCTGGACGTGAACCTGGGCGGTCTGAACACCATCGTGCTGTTGTTCAGCAGCCTGACCGTGGCCTGGAGCGTGCGCGCAGCCCAGCTAGGACAACGTCGACTGCTGGTCGGGTTGTTGGCCATCACCCTGGCGTGCGGGGTCGTGTTCCTGGGCGTCAAGTCGGTGGAGTACAACCACAAATGGAAGCACGGTCTCTTGTGGGGAAAGAACTTCGACTACGAGATGTTGCAGCATGAGGGGCACGAGGAGTCGGCCGCGACCACCGGCGAGCCTGCGGCAGCCACCGCTCAGCCAGGTGTCGCCGCAGAGGCAGGCGGCGCAGCGATGGAAGTCTCCAACATCCCCCCCTCGGCTCTAGGACCAACCGGCCTGGCGGCCTTGCAAGCGGCGGAAGAGGGCCACGGTACTGTCGCGGACATCCCCCGCAACGTTCACATCTTCTTCGGGATCTACTTCGCCATGACCGGCCTGCACGCCCTGCACGTGATCGCCGGCATGGTGGTCCTGGCATGGCTGCTGATCCGCGCCAGGCGGGGTGAGTTCGGTACGCGGTACTTCACGCCGGTGGATTTGGGCGGGCTCTACTGGCACCTGGTGGATGTGATCTGGATCTTCCTCTTCCCGCTCCTGTACCTGATCCATTAGCGGGCGAGCTCAGGAGATAGAACGATGAGCGACAATCATGCTTCCGGCGACGCCAGTCAGCTGCACTTCCACGTGGTGCCGTTGCCCTTGCTGATCACTGTCTTTCTAGCGCTGATCATGCTGACAATCCTGACCGTAGGCGCCACCAAGGTGGACCTCGGCAACGCCAACCTCTGGCTGGCCATGCTCATCGCCGGCGTGAAAGCGACCCTGGTGGCTCTCTACTTCATGCACCTGAAGTGGGACAAGAAGTTCTACAGCTTCATCTTCCTGGGCGGGATCGCCTTCGTGGCGCTGTTCATCGGCATCGCCCTGATGGACACCCAGACCTACCAACCCGACATCATCCCCGGACACGCGCCGGGAATCGAGCAGTAGATCGGGCAGTCTCCTGAGTAGAAATTTATCAGCCCGGGTTAGGAAATGAAGACGATCCTGACCACGGTGAGACCTGTAACAATCGCGACGAGTGTACTTGCCAGAGTGCCGATGAGATAATACTCGGCGAAATTCCGGTTGCGAAACTCACCAGCCCTTGCGATGGACTTAGCCGCCAGCACCAGACCCAATGCTCCCCACTGTCCGAACAGGACCATGATGAAGAGCAGCGTCCTCTCCAGAACACCGATGGTGCGCCCCATGGCGTAACGTCGCAGGTTCGGCACCGCGGGAATACCGCGCACCGGAGGAGTACTGCCGCTTGTCGTGAGAGGATCGGACGAGTTGTCTTGCGGAATGACTTCCGGGTAGCGTTCCAGCAACTTGCGCACGACGACCGTGCCGCCGTTGGTGTCGAGGACGAGCCCCGCAGCGATGATCAAAGCAGCGACCAGTGGCGCCAGCCAGTCCCCGGGCACGATAATGGGCGTCACGCCGCCTTCGAATCCTCCTCTGGCCAGGATCCAGACGACGAGAATAATCATTGCGTGAAAACTCTGGTCCAGGAATAACAACAGAAGTGGTCGGGACCAGTGTTTTTCGAGCCAGGCCCTGAAGCTGTCCTGAGCTAAATGCAGTAAACCGAGCAACAGGCCGAGCAGGACGATCCTGGCGCTCCAGAAGGGTAGCAACAGGACCAGGTGGGTAAGCGTGGTCAACAGCCCATGCAACAGCATGACCGATCGACGCTTCACTTTTTCACGCGCCACCCATTCCGTCTGGACAAGGAAATCGGCCATGATGTGGCCGCAGAAGAGGAGTGCCAGCAGCATCGTAGGTGCGTCGAGACTGCGCAAGGCGAAGGTCATGGCCGCCGCTCCTCATCGCCAGGTGGCGTTGCGGGCGCGATCGCGAACCGTTCCAGCAGGGTTGCCATGGCCTTTTCGGCCTCGCAGAGGGTCGTGTAGTGTGCCGCCTTCAGAGCCTTGTGCAAAGTAGGCTCCTGAATATCTAACATCCTGGCGGCCTCCTTGAGGGTCTTGGTGCGACGCCGCGTAGCCACGGCCTCCGTTTGCCGCACGGTCCACTGACTGCGTAAAGCACCCATGAGCCCGAACAGGCTGTTGAGGATTGTGTCTTCCTCGTCACCGAACCCGCAAACCGTCAACCACCGCTTTTCGCGCTTGCTGCGCTGCAGGGCCGCGCGCGCGGCATGGAAACAGGGACCGTCCATACCGATGGCATCAGGCTTCAGGGGCGTGGACAGACCTCCCCACCCGACACCGTAGCGGATGGCCAGGCCCCGGAGCGATTCGTCCAGGGATGTAATCAATCGCATCAGAGCTCTCGGTTCATGCAACAAGCCCTGGAACTCATCGCCGAGAGTCACGACGAAACGTGCCGCCCGGTCGGCGGCGTGACGCCGATTGATCCTCTGCAGGCCGGTTTCCAGCCTCTGCTGCAGGAGTGATCGGTTCTCGGAGGCACGCGAGGCTTGCAGGTCCCCGATGAGGGCGAGGAAAAATTTGCCTTTTTCGGCTAATGTTGCCATAATTAGCCATATTGAGCTATTTTCACTTGGCGTGTCAAGGAATGTTTATGAGCCATATTGGACTAATTGTGATGTTATTAGCCTAGATAGGCTAATTGTATCCATCAATCTGTTGGTTGTGGCTTCGAAATTGTGTCCGCTCAATCCGTTGTGGGACAGCGTGTTCGGGCTCACCACCTGGTTGACCGGGCGTCTGGAGAGGCCCGAGAGCCACGGATGGTGGAGGGCCCCGGAAGCATTCCGGAAGCATTCCGGAAGCAGAGTGAGGCGGCAACAGGAGGTGGCCGGCGATCGTCCCGGGAAACGAGGTGGTGAGCCCGAAGACGCCCCCCGCCCCCGCCGGCCGAGCGGACACAATTTCGAAGCCACGACCCAAGGTTATCCGTATCCA
>CBDURX010000234.1:0-4818 GCA_965369485.1 uncultured bacterium
TGACCGCCGCGGACCAGACGGTCGTACGGTCGCTGGTCCTGGTGCGCTGAGACGCAGCAACGTCTTGTTTACGAATCTAGTGTTCCGTCATTTCATGGTTGACGGAACACTAGCCTTTTCTCCCGGTGAGCAGCCGGGGGGAAATTGACTATCATGTCCCTGTTCGCCGCGAAACATAGACCGGCGCGACGCGTATTGTTTTTTTCCGTCAAGAAGTTCCGAACCCAGTCCGCCAAACCCTCAACCGTGATGGGATCGTGATGCACAACTCCCCCGGCAAGATGTGGCTCCCCGGCACCGTCCTGGGATGTCTGGCCACGGCTTTCCTGCTGGCCAGTGCCGGATGCAGCGGCGGTGATGATGATGCCAACGCCCAGGGACAAGGCCATCGGGTGCAGGCGCACGGCAGTCCGGAGCGGCGGCAACGACCGGAGCAACCCCCCACCCCCGTCGCCGTCCAGGCGGCCACGACCGGGGACATCGCCAGCTACTACAACGCCACCGCCACACTGGAAGCCGAGAAGGAGGCCGAGATCCTGGCCCGGGTCGAGGGGGTCATCCAATCACTCCAGTGCGAGGAGGGCGACCTCGTCGATGTGGGGAGTGTGCTGCTTCGCATCAAAAACGACGAGTACCGGCTACGGCTTGACCAGGCCGAGGCCAACTCGGCCAACTTGCAATCCCGCTTCGACCGCGTCTCCAAGATGATGGAGGAAGAACTGACCACCGATGAGGAGTTCCAGGCGGCCCGGAGCGAACTGGCCGCGGCCGAGGCCGACGAAGGCATGGCACGCCTGAACGTCTCCTACACCTCCGTTACCGCCCCCTTCCACGGCAAGGTGATCCAGCGCTTGGTGGACGTGGGACAGAACGTGAGCGTCGGCACACCGCTGTTCTTACTGGCCGACTTCGACCCGCTGCTGGCTCGCGTCCACGTGCCGAGCAAGGAGTTCAAGAAACTGGCCATCGACCAGACCGTCATCCTCATCCTGGACAGCGACCGTCAACGCTTACAGGGACGCATCAAGCTGATCAGCCCCATCATCGACCCCTCCAGCGGCACCATCAAGATCACCCTGGAGATCCCGGATTACCCACCCAGCACTCGTCCGGGCGACTTCGCCGAGGTGCAGATCGTCACCGAACGGCGCACGGGACGAGTCCTGGTACCCAAGACCGCAGTGCTTTCAGACCAGGGTGAGGATGTGGTTTACATCGCCACAGAGGGAGCGGCCGAGCGTCGCGTCGTGGAGGTGGGCTTCCGGGACAACGACAACGCCGAGATCCTCGCAGGCGTCGAGCCCGGCGAGTTGATCGTGGTCAAGGGGCAGCGCTCTCTGAAGCACGGCGATCCGTTGAAGATCCTCGACTCTGCTGAGTCCGCAACGCAACAAGCCAGTGTAGCCCGGGCCGGAGAGTCTTGATGCGCACACTGGTCGACTGGGCCGTCCGCCGAAGGGTCAGCGTGACGATGACGGCCCTGGCCGTGGTCGCCTTCGGCTTCGTGGGTTACAACCGGTTGTCGCTGGAGCTTTTCCCCGACATCACTTATCCCTCTCTGACCGTCCAGACCGATTTTCCCGACACGGCACCCCAAGAGGTCGAGAACCTGATCACTCGCCCCGTGGAGGAAGCGGTGGGTGTCCTGCGCGGCCTGCAGAACATCCACTCCGTCAGTCGTCCCGGTGTTTCCGAGGTCACCCTCGAGTTCGACTGGAACAGCGACATGGACATGCTGTCCATGGAGGTCCGCGAGAAACTGGACCGCCTGATTCTACCCGAGGAGGCCGAAGACCCGTTGGTCCTGCGCTTCGACCCTTCCCTGGATCCCATCCTGCGGCTGGCTCTGTCCGGCCCCGGCGAGCTGACCGAACTGCGGTACCTGGCCGAAAAGCAGATCAAGCAGGATTTCGAGACCATCAAGGGAGTGGCGGCCGCCCGGGTGAAGGGCGGTCTCGAGGAGGAGATCCAGGTCGAGGTCGATCAGGAGCGCTTGGCCGCCCTGGGCATCTCCCTGGACGCCATCCGCCAGGTGATCAGCGTCTCCAACGTGAACATGCCCGGCGGTGCGTTGCGCGGCAGAGACAGCCAGTACCTGGTGCGCACGGTGAACGAATTCGACAGCGTCGAGGAGATCGCCGACCTGATCATCTACGAACGTGACGGCGCCGCCGTGCGCGTGGGCGACGTGGCCCGGGTCTACTGGGGAGCCAAGGAACGGGAAGAGATCACACGGGTGAACGGCGAGGAGTCCGTGGAAATTTCCATCTTCAAGGAGGGCGACGCCAACACCGTCACCGTGGCCCGCCTGGTGCACCAGAGACTCACCGAGTGGCAGAGCGGCAAGCTGCCCCCGGGGCACACCCTGACCGTGCTGTTCGACCAGTCCCAGTTCATCGGCCAGGCGCTGCGTGAGGTGCGCAATGCGGCCGTCATCGGTGGTATTCTGGCCATCCTGGTGCTGCTGGCCTTCCTGCGCGACCTGCGCAGCACCCTGATCATCGCCACCTCCATCCCGCTGTCGGTCATCGCCACCTTCGTGCTGATGTACCGGCTGGACATCTCCCTGAACATCATGTCGCTGGGCGGCTTGACCCTGGGTATCGGCATGCTGGTGGACAACTCCATCGTGGTATTGGAGTCCATCTTCCGGAAGCGTAAAGGAGGCGCGAGCCTGCCCTGGGCGGCCGTGGAGGGTACCAGCGAAGTCGGCCCGGCGGTGATAGCCTCGACCCTGACCACCGTGGCGGTGTTCCTACCCATCGTCTTCGTGGAAGGCGTGGCCGGACAGCTGTTCAAGGACCAGGCGTTGACCGTGACCATCAGTCTGCTGGCTTCACTGGTGGTGGCGGTGACCATGATTCCCATGCTCAGCGCCCTGGGCGCCCGGCTGGCGCGGGACAGCGATGGGGAAGTGGTGATGGCCCAAGCGGCGGACCGCCGCGCCGCAAGCGAACCCATGACGCCCGGCTCCGCCCCCGTCATGACCCTGGGCCGCTTTTCCCGGGGGTACGACAGCCTGGTGCGGAGAGCTATTGCCCGCCGCTGGGTGACCCTGGCCGTGGCGTTCGGCCTCTTCTGCGTGGCCCTCTCGTCGCTGCGTCTGCTCGGCACCGAGCTGATCCCTCAGCTGAGCGAGGGTGAGTTCTTCTTCGAGGTCAACATGCCCGAGGGGACCTCCCTGACGGCCACCGATCGCGTCGTAACGGCGATGGAGGCCGAGGCCGCTCGCCAGCAGGAGGTCCAGCGGTATTACTGCACCGTGGGCAGCCGACTGGTGGCCGGAGGCATGTCCTTGAACACCAAGGGCGAAAACCTGGCCCAGCTCAACATCGTGATGAAGGACCGCACCGACGAAGCTGCCGAAGCGGCCCTGGCCGAGAACTTGCGCCGGCGGTACATCGACATTCCCGACCTGGAGGTCAAGTTCGGCCGGCCTTCCTACTTCAGCTTGAAGACGCCCATCGAGGTGGTGCTGTTCGGCGAGGATCTGAACCTGCTGCGTGGCTACTCCCTGGACCTGGCCCACGACCTGACAAGCATACCCGGGCTGGTGGATGTGCGTTCTTCACTGGAGGCGGGCAATCCCGAGCTTCAAGTCATATTCGATCGCCGCCGCCTGGCGGCGCTGGGCCTGGACATGGGCACTCTCTCGGAAACCCTGAAGAACCGCGTGCAGGGCGTTGTGCCGACGCGCTTCAAGGAACAGGACAGGCAGATCGACATCCGCATTCGCAACCGTGAGCTGGACCGGCAGTCACTGCAGGACGTGCGCAACCTGGTACTGCCCGGGCCGGATGGCCAGCCGATCCGATTGCTGGCCGTGGCCGACGTGCGCCTGGACCGTGGCCCGGCCGAGATCCACCGCTTGCAACAACAGCGCGCGGCAGTGATCAACGCCAACCTGAAGGGCCGCAGTCTCGGCGCGGCTGTCAAGGACGTGGCGCAAACGTTGCAAGACAACCCGCCCCCGCCCGGTATCACCACCGAGCTGGGCGGACAGAACCGCGAGATGGAAGTCAGCTTCGCCAGTCTGCGTTTTGCTCTCGCCCTGGCCATCTTCCTGGTCTATCTGGTGATGGCCTCGACCTTCGAGTCATTCCTGCACCCGTTCATCGTCTTGTTCACCATCCCCCTGGCGCTGGTTGGCGTGATTGCCGGGCTGTTGGCCACCGGCACCACCATCACCGTGATCGTTCTGATCGGGACCATCATGCTGGTGGGGATCGTGGTGAACAACGCCATCATCCTCATCGACACCATCAACCGCTTCCGGCGCGCGGGCCTGGACAAGATCGACGCGGTGATCCGGGCCGGCCATGTACGTCTACGGCCGATCCTGATGACCACCTTGACCACGATCCTGGGCCTGACGCCCATGGCGTTGTCCTGGGGCGAGGGTGCCGAACTGCGCTCACCTTTGGCCATCACCGTGGCCAGCGGCCTGTTCCTGAGCACACTGCTGACCTTGGTGGTGATCCCGGCGGCTTACATGGCACTGCCGTCGCGGGTGGGGGCGGAAATGACCGAGGTGGGGGCGGACGATCCTCAGAAGGTGACCGGAAGCTGAGACTCTCATGAGTATCCCTTGTCCGTCCTGAAATCCTGGACCTGAGCGGAGACTGGGCAGACCTCGCCGCCCAGCTCCCACCGTTTGCTCAACGGGGGCCACCCGCGTCGGGATTCGTACCCCAGGTGCCTGGAACACGGCGTGGGACTGCCTCGCCAGATCGGTCAGGATTCGCCATTTCTTTCCGTCTAGTCCCCAAACAAGCGAAGATCAGTCAGTTGTATTATTGAAAAAACCTGAAAAGCCTG
>CBDURX010000235.1:0-4810 GCA_965369485.1 uncultured bacterium
GGCCGCGTCCGAGGAATCAGGGTTCATGAGCCGCGCTAAGCAGCGGATGCAGAGTCGGTCGCGGAGGTCGGTATGAACGGCTCCGAGCAACTCTCGGCCCAAGCGAAAAGCCACTTGCAGAACCTGGTTGCTGTTCGTATCTTGGCTTTTGGGTTGGCGAGGTGTGTCAATCCGTTTTGTTCAGGGAATGCTTGCCTCGTCCCAGTGGTTGGAAACGGTGTGCCGGCTCCCGCAGGTAAAGGAAGTGTTCGGAATGAAGAAGATCTATGTCGGTAACCTCAACTTCAACTCGACGGACGAGGGGCTGAATACGCTTTTCGCCGAGTTTGGCCAGGTCAACAGCGCGACCGTGGTGATGGATCGCATCACTGGCCGCTCGCGTGGATTTGGTTTTGTCGAGATGGAGAACGATGACGAGGCTACGGCCGCCATCCAGGCCTTGGACGGCAAGGAGTGGGACGACCGTGTGCTGAAGGTCAACGAGGCCCGCCCCCGCGCTCCACGTAGCGGTGGTGGAGGGGGACGGCCCCGCTGGTAGGTTACCAACCGGATCGCCCTGCGCGGTGGTCATGTGAATCACGAGCCCCGTTTCTACTGGAGACGGGGCTTGTTCTTGTCAGTGCGGCGTGTTACCTGGTTGTTTTTACTGGCCGCTCGCCCGCGCCGCTTCGATCTCCGGGATCGTTTTCGGCGCTGGCTTGCCCAGGAGCCGTCCGCCATCCTCGATGACGAGGAAATCTTCCTCGATCCTGATCCCGCCGAAGTCCGCGTACGCCTCCACCGCCTCGTAGTCGATGAACTCGGTAAATTTGCCCTCGCTGCGCCAGCGGTCGATGAGGGCGGGGATGAAGTAGATGCCCGGCTCGACAGTCAGGACGAAGCCCGGCTGCAGCTCGCGGGCCAGGCGCAGGTACTTCAGGCCGAACTGACTGCTGCGCGGCGTCTCAGCGTAACCCACATGATCCTCACCCAGATCCTCCATGTCGTGCACATCCAGGCCCATCATGTGGCCCAGGCCGTGGGGGAAGAACAGGGCGTGGGCGCCCTGGACAACGGCTTCCTCCACGTCGCCTTTCATTATCCCCAGATCCCCGAGCCCGGCGGCGATGGTGCGGGCAGCGAGCAAATGCAAATCGAGGTAGGGGACGCCGGGTGCGATGGCAGCACTGGCTGTCTCCTCTGCGGCCAGGACCACCTGGTAGACATCCCGCTGTCGGGAGTTGAAGGTGGCGTCGATGGGGAAGGTCCGGGTCATGTCGGCGGCATAGTGCAGGCCGGTTTCCGCCCCGGCGTCGCACAGAACCAGGTCTCCATCCTGGAACACGCCGTGGTAGTGCTGGTTGTGCAGGATCTCGCCGTGACGGCTCAGGATGATGGGGAAGCTGGTCCCTCCCTCCGCAGCCTGAGCCACCTGTCGTACTGCGGCGGCTACCTCGGCCTCGGTCAGGCCGGCCCGGGCCGCTTGCATGGCCGCCAGATGCATGTCGGCGGTGATGTCGGCCGCCCTCTCGATCTCGCCTATCTCCGCGGCAGACTTGATGGAGCGGAGCTTCACCACGGCCTTTATCAGCTCCAGGGAAGGGACGCTGGTGGTAGTCGTAGGGGTCGTGCCCGCGCCCGCGCCAACATCCACACCCAGCAGTTCTTTCAGTGCGATCATGTTCGCATGCCGGTAGGGTGGCAGGAAGTGGATGGTGCGGGACTTCCGGTGGGCCTGGCGAAGGAGCTCCGCGAGCTTGGCGCGGGGGAAGGTGACGGCGACTCCCGCTTGTTCGGCCATCTCCGCCAGCTTCGGCTGGGGTCCCATCCAGACGATGTCGTCCAGCGTGACATCGTCGCCGAAGAGCATCTCCTCGCCGCTGTCCAAGTCCAGGACCATTGCCAGGCGCGGCGCGTCCAATCCGCAGAAGTAGAGGAAGCTGCTGTCCTGCCGAAAAGGGTAGAAGTTGGCCGCGTAGTTCATGGGGCTCTCGTCGTTGCCCAGCAGTAGCACCAACCCCAAGCCTTGGCTCTGCCCCTGGTCTTGCCCCTGGCCCATCAGGCTTGCGAGGCGTTTTCTTCTTGCGGCGTAGATCTGCGTTGCGAACATGACTCACCTCCTGCTTGCGCTATTGTAACCCCGCATGTCTAATGGTGAGAAGCAGCATATGAGGTCCAGCGGCCCCTTAGAATTATAAGTTTATATGCTTATAACTCAGAGGGTCCCGATTGCACCCGGGTACACTGATGGCGAGTGCACTTGCCGCAGGGCATCTCAGCCCGATCGGTTGCGTGGCCCGCTCCACCTCAGATCTCCCGTGTCTTCCACGTCCCACGCCTGAAGACCAGTGTGCCCACGATGGCCAGAGCCGTCTCGGCGATGGGGATCGCCAGGAACACTCCTCGCGCCGCCAAGGTCGTCTGGCTGGCCAGGAAGTAGGCCATCGGAAGCTGCAAGAACCAGTAGCAGAACAGGTTGATCACCGTGGGGGTGGTCGTGTCGCCGGCCCCGTTGAACGCCTGTGTCATCACCATGCCGTAGGCATAGAAACCGTAACCGTAGCTGACCAGGCGCAGGCAGTCCACACCCTGGGCGACGACCGCCGGATCTTGGGTGAACAGGCGGATCAGAGTCTCCGCGCGGGTGATGAAGATCACCGCGATCACCACCAGAAAGATCATGTTGTACAGTCCCGCTCGCCAGACCGAGGCCTCGGCCCGGTCGGGCCGTCCCGCACCCAGGTTCTGGCCCATGAGGGTGGCCGCGGCGTTGCTGACTCCCCAGGACGGAAGCAAGGCGAAGATGACGATCCGGATGGCGATGGTGTACCCGGCTACAGCTACACTGCCGAAGCCGCTGATGATCTTCACCAGGATGATCCAGCTCGAGGTGGCCACCAGGTACTGCGCAATCCCACCTACCGAGACCCGCATCAGCCTCCGCATGACCGGCCACCGCAACTGCAGGTGAGCTGTGGAGAGTCGGATCCGTTTGCCACTCCGGAACAGGACGGTGAGCAGGTAGATCACCCCGAGGCTGCGGCCGATGGTCGTGGCGATGGCAGCACCGGTCAGCCCCAGCTCCGGAAAGGGCCCGAGGCCGAATATCAAGCACGGGTCGAGCACGATGTTGAGGCCGTTGGCCAGCCACAGGGCTCGCATGGCCACGGTTGCGTCGCCTGCGCCCCGGAAAGCCGCGTTGATCAGGAACAGCAGCATGATCGAGGTCGAGCCGCCCAGCAGCACCCGGGTGTAGCCGGCGCCGCCGGCGACCAGTTCCACGGATCCACCCATGAGTCGCAACAGTCTCGGGGCCAGGAGAGCTCCGGGCACAGCAATCGCCACCGAGATCAGCATGCCCAGGCCGATTGCCTGCAGTGTGGCCACGGACGCCGCCTCCGGGTCCTTTTCTCCGATACGACGGGCGACCAGGGCGGTGGTGGCCAAGCTGATCCCCACCGCGACGGCGTACACCAGGGTGATCATGGCCTCGGTCAGACCCACGGCGGCCACGGCATCCACACCCAGGCGGGAGACGAAGAAGACGTCGCAGATGGCGAAGACCGACTCCATCACCATCTCCAACACCATGGGGATGGCCAGCAGGAAGACCGCTCGGCCAATGGGTCCCCGGGTGTAGTCCCGCTCGGTTCCCGCGACGGCCGCCTTCACCAGGGGCCAGAACCCGCCGGATGACAGAGGTGGTGGGGATGGTTGTGTGGCAGACGCCACCGTTTCCAGGTCTCCCTGGCACGCGGTCGTGTTCTCCGCGATCACTTTCCGCTCGGGCTGGTTTTCTACGTGCCGTGTCATGCCTGCCCCGTACGGGGTTCCGCCGGTCGGGTTGCAGCTGGCTCGATGTCTCGTTATTCATCTGATAGCGACAAATCGAAAACTTCGATGGATACCGCGGGAAAATTTTGCTGTGGATCCTGGACTCAATCTTCTAGATGGCAGACTTTTTGCCTTGGCCTCGACGTCGTGAAGCGGTATCCAGCGCTTCCTCTCTTTTTTTCCGTTCCAGCAAGGGCGTCATGTCGTCTAACTCGATACGTGACAACAAAATAAGGAGTAAATTTGTCGTATTGTTAGCGTTCCTGTACGCGGGAACCTTCTTGGCGGTCATTCTCGTAATCTGTACAGGATTCGACTTTTATACTACACCCCTTGCAGAACGCCCGCATCACACGGATTACCGTCTCTTCCGGTCGGCCGGCCTCGTCAGCCACGGACTGGGAATCGTCGGCACTTTGCAGATCCTGTTGCTTCTGCTCTATTCGGCACGTAAACGAACACGCCTGTTCAAACAGTGGGGAGCCCTGGGCAAGTGGTTGAATCTGCACATCTACCTGGGCATCTCCGGACCGGTTTTGATCACCCTACACACCACCTTCAAGGTACAGGGGCTGGTGGCGGTGAGCTACTGGAGCATGGTGGCCGTGGCCTGCAGTGGAGTCTTCGGGCGTTACCTTTACCAGCAGTTGCCGCGGAACATTCTGGGGCAAGAACTCGACGCCAACCAGATGAAAAAGCTCAAGAGCGATCTCGACATCAAGGTGGAGTCCGCCTTCACAGCAGGTAAGGAGGCAGTGCTGGCCCTCGACAGGATTGCTACGGGCGGGGGAGATACTCAGGCCGGATTGCAAGGTCTGCTGACTCTGCCCTGGCGTAATCTGGCTCTGCGGTCCGACCTCAAAAAGTTCGCCCGCCAGTTTACACCGGTCGCCGGCGCGCGGGGAGCCATCCGCGTGGCCAAGAAGAGCGTTCTGCTCACGCGCAGGATGCAGGTCTTCCAGTCGGTGCACGCTCTTTTCCACTATTGGCACGTGAT
>CBDURX010000236.1:0-4791 GCA_965369485.1 uncultured bacterium
GCCAGTCTTTTTTCAGCGGAATTTTTGCTCATTTTTGGCAGGCCAGAGGGTCTGCTTTTTTTGTGCGTATAAGTGGTTGGGATAGAATGGTTAGTGGGGGTGTTTGAAGGGATTGCCCTTTTTCTCAGATTCCCCGGTTAACAGAAATACCGAAAATCGCCCTCAAATTGATCTCTTTCTCTCAGAAACCGTGTGATATAGTTGTAGGTGATCAACCATTTCCAGGAGATCTGCCTGACTTCGTCAGATGATGGTTTCGGGCATTTTTCCTAATATCTTGACACCCAGAGCCGAATGTTATAACATATGTAAAACGGCTCGTATCTACAGAAAGGTTTTGCAATGGTCAAGCTCACCATAAGAAGGGTCGGAAATTCCCTGGGCCTGACTCTTCCCGCCGAGGCGGCCAAGGCTCTTCGCGTCAAGGAGGGCGATGCCCTATACCTGACCGAAACACCTGAAGGGTACCAGCTGGTGGCCCACGATCCCGATTTCGAAAAGACAATGATGGCCGCGGAAGGCTTTATGAGCCGGTACAGGAACACACTGAGGGAACTGGCCAAATGAGCCGACCCTTCTGGCTTTCGAAAGTCGCAATTATGGCTATCCACGGACGACTCCTGGCCGAACATGGTGGTCCTTCAGGCATTCGGGATGAGAGTCTGCTGGAGTCGGCGCTGGCAGCGCCTGTCAACCACTTCGAATATGACCAGGCGGATGTCTTCGTATTGGCGGCAACCTATGCCCACGCGTTGACCAGCAACCATCCATTTGTCGACGGGAACAAGCGGACGGCTTTTGCGGCTGCGGGCATTTTTTTGGAATTGAACGGGTACCGCTTGACGGCTTCGGAGCCCGATGCGGCCCTGGCGGTATTGGCCCTTTCCGGGGGTGATATGAACGCGGAAGAATTCTGCAAATGGCTCAGGATATCTTCTGTCGATTTGAGTGGAATTGAAGACGGGGATTAAGGATGGGATACCAGAGAAAGATATTCTGAGTTAATTTTCACGAAGAGTGGGCTTGTAGGTGTCTACGAGAGTGTGGGAAGCCCAATAGTTGATTCAAAAGCAGGATATGGGAGTGGACGACAAGAAGGGCCAATTTTTGACACGATAATATGATATAATGGCTCGTACATTGGGAGGGCGTTCTTCAAAAGGGGGGTAGAGCCATGTTCGTTCGCCATGCCAAGCTCTCAGTATTCTGTCTATTCCTGATCATTTCCGTCTACGCAGTTATCGCTGTCGCGCAGGACCCGGCTCCACAGCGCCTGCAGAACGACGACGCCGAGGACGCCGAGCTGGATTGCTTCGAGTGCTCGCGAGGCGATCTCCTGACCTTCGATTCGGCCACGGGCGAGGTGACCCGGCAAAAGGCCCCGGCCGCAGTTTCCGATCTCATGCAACTGATAACCGAGGGTCGCCAGGGTGCGCTGGTTCCCCTGGACGACGAGGAGGCCCTGAAGGATTTCGGTGCCCTCCACGATATTCTCGACGCCACGGTCGGGGACTACCCCAAGCACGTGAAGCTCTTTTCGGCCTACACCAACGAGTACGGACATGAGGTGCGCACCGAGTGCTCGGGCACGATGATCGATCCCTTTCACGTCCTGACCGCCGGCCACTGCGTCTACAAGTTCGAGGACGAGGACGGTTACACCGTAGACGACTGGGCTCATACGATCAGGGTCGTGCCTGCCTACGACGAAGGTGCCGAGCCCTTTGGCCGTGCCTATAACGTCCAGCTCCATTCCTATGCCGGCTGGACCGAGAACGCGGATTGGGACTGGGACATCGCCGTCATCGACCTCGAATGGCCCATCGGCGCTCTCAGCGGCTGGCGAGGCTACGGAACGAGCTCGATCTGCGACTGGTTCACCGGTGGGCTCTGGATACACTACGGTTATCCGGGCGAGGATAATCCACACGACGGGGAGACCATGTGGTGGCAGTCGGGATTCTACGACGGCTGCGAGACCTCCGGCAACGAGGTGTGGTTCGACCGGGAGATGTTCAAGGGCCAGAGCGGTGGCGGCGCAGTGAAGAACGACATCCTCTATGCGCTGCGCTCCAACAGTATATGGGTCGGGGTGGATGACTGGGACACCTACGACGTACGCATCACCAGTTTGATGTTCGCCGACATCACCGGGTGGATCAACGACGACATACCGGGAACGCCTGATCTGATGCCCTTGACGATCGACATGCCCAATCCCCCCACCCTCGGGGAATATTTTACCTTCTCGTTCCTGCTGCACAACTATTCGAGCGCCACCGCGAATGGGAGCTGGCCGGTGGACGTCTTCATATCCGTCGACGACACCATCGACGCGGGCGACCAGCTCATCGGCAGCGTCGTCATCAGCGGTACGGTGGGCGCCATGAGCACCGTGGAAAAGACAATAGGATTCCCGATACCCTGCGAAACGCCGCGCCTAACTAGCTACCTGGGCATTCATGTGCACGCCGCCGATGCGAATTCCGCCAACGACTGGACACGGCCCTTGCATGTGGTCAATGGCTTTGTCCATACTCAATTACCACCACCCGTTCCGTCCCCCTACTCTCCTCCCGACATGACCCTTTGTTGCGACCGTTTAGATCTGCCCCTGCTCTGGTCCGACTCGGGACCGGACTGCTCTTACGAGGTGCAGATAGGGACGAGTCCCGGAACCGGCCCCGTCTACTCGACGGAGAACAATTACTACACGGTGACGAACCTGCTCGGAGGCCACTGGTACTATTGGCGCGTGCGAGCCCGTCCGGAATGTGTCTGGGACTGGTCGGATTGGAGCGATGACAGCCGGTTCTTCACTGAGCCCGACCCCAACGAGATTACGACGGTCGTCAGCCCTCCCGACAGCGCGCACTGCGTCTACCCGCCGGCCACCCTGCAATGGACACCGCTGGGCGGCGCCGAAACCTACGACGTGCGCATCAGTTCCAACTGGTGCTACGAGGGCGACATTATCGCCGGCATTCAGTACACCGAGGTCACGATACCGGAGCTCGACCCCAACACGACATACTACTGGGCGGTCCGGGCCAACACCACCTGCGGGCAGACGACGACCTGGAGCAGCGCCCAACAATTCTGTTTCACCTTCAAGACTGCGCCTGTCGGCGGCATCGACGCGCCGACACTGATCGTGCCTCTGGACGGCAGCATCTGCGAGAGTCCCGAAACCGGGCTGCTCTGGAATCACGCGGAGGACTGGGCCCACTACGAGGTCCAGATTGGTACTGCCTGCGAAACGGGGCCGGTGTACGTGACGACCTCGAATAGTTTGTCAACCACGGGCCTGGAATCGGAAGTGACGTATTACTGGCGTGTCCGCACCTTCCACGAATGCGGTCATATCAGCGAATGGACCCCCTGCCGGTCCTTCAGCCTCGATCTGGATCCGCCGCAGAATCCCACCACGGTTGGCAGCAATTCGCATACGGTCGGCGTCTGGTCGCAGGACATCACCGTCGACACATGGTGGGATTTTGGTTCCGACAGCTGTACGAACGCCATGGTGGATTACGGCTTCTTATTCGACAACTCGCCCGACACCGAGCCGATCGAGGTGACCAGCGAGATGCCGGAATTCACCTACACGACCAGTGATGATCTCGCCGACGCCGACGACATCTGGTTCCACCTGCGATCATCGGATCAAGCCGGCAACTGGGCGCTGGAAACCATGCACCTGGGGCCGTTCTGGATCGACGCCACCGACCCCTCGGAGATTCAGATCACAAGCGTGAATCTGCCTGCCAATCTGTGGGGCGACTACGGCGAACTGACGGTGATCTGGAACCCGGCGACGGATGCAACGTCCGGCGTCGCCGGCTATTCGTACCTGCTCGATGTGGAGAGCGGAACGGGACCGGATGGAGTTGTCGATTCCGCACTGGAGACCGCCACACTCCCTCTCCCCTACGGTTCCCGGTTTTTCCGGATCGCAGCCGTCGATGCCGCGAGTAACATGGGGCGCGTTGCAGAGGCCGGTCCGTTCCTGAACGACGCGTCGCTGCCCGCCTTCCTGGTCCCGGAGGCGGGACAGGAGGTGGCCGAAGGCCAACTGCTGCAGGTCCAGTGGGAGCTTGTGTCCCGCGTCAACAGCGGTGCCCTGAATCTATCCCTCGATGGTGGACAGACGTTCACACAGATTGCGGTCTTATCCGGCCAAGAGGTCGAGAGCGGCCTGTTTTCCTGGGTCGTTCCGGCCGAGACCACCGAAGAGGCAGTGCTCATGCTGGATGTCGATGCCGTGGCAGGTCCCTTCTCGGCCGCGAGTGCCCTGTTCTCGCTACGTGCGGTGACCGGGGTCGGCGACCGCGCGCCGGCCGTCGCGGGGCCCACACTGGTGAAAAACTACCCCAACCCGTTCAACCCCGTGACCACCATCGCGTATACGCTCCCCGCCGAAACCCGTGCGCGCGTGATGGTCTTCGACGCGCGGGGACACCACATTCGCACACTCGTGGACTGGCAAGAGCACGGACCGGGGCGTCATGAGGTGGAGTGGGACGGCACCAACACTCAGGGATTGCGGGTTTCCAGCGGTGTGTACTTCTCTTGTCTCGAGACGCCGCGGGGCCGTGATATGAAGCGGATGGCGTTGGTCAAATGATATGGAATGGCTAGTCAGGCCTTAGTATCGGCCCTGGGCAAATGCTCGGGGCCTTTTGGGCGGTGTGCCTGCTGTTTAATTCATCCGAGTCAGCCACCGCTGAAATTCTGAGCAAAAATTCACGCTGAGCGTCCTACCCGGGGTGTCCCTTCTATTTATTCATC
>CBDURX010000237.1:0-4786 GCA_965369485.1 uncultured bacterium
CCGGATGTTGTCGACACCGGTGTGGGAGGCCGCGTCGATTTCCAGGACGTCGAGATAACTACCCTCGGCGATGCTGCGGCAGATACTGCAGCGGCCGCAAGGATCGCCCTCGTGGCTGTCCTGACAGTTGAGGGCCTTGGCCAACAGCCGCGCCACGGTGGTCTTGCCGCAGCCACGGGGCCCGGCAAAGAGGTAAGCGTGGGTCAGCTTCCCCTTGCGCTTCGCCGCCCGGAGCGTACTAGTCACATGCTGTTGACCGACCATTTCCGAGAAGGTTGCTGGCCGGTACTTGCGAGCCAATGCGTGGTAAGACATTACGGTTCCGCTCGGGTGTGGTGGGCGATCACTCGCGGCGGACCGCGGCCCGGCCGCAAACATGAAAGAGGGCCAGGCTGGACGGTGCACACGCCGAAGGTAGCGTACCGCTGCTACTTTCCAGTCCTGACGGAATTAGCGCTCCGGCGTCACACCGGGCCTGGCCCATCATAATGGTGGAGATGAGCGGGCTCGAACCGCTGACCTTCTCGTTGCGAACGAGATGCTCTCCCAGCTGAGCTACATCCCCACTGGCGATCTTCCTTATAGCGCCGGCGAAGCCCGACGTCGACACCACAGGCGGATGGTCATCAAGCCTGTATTGCAGATTATCCGGGCTGATGTGGCGGAGAGGCAGGGATTCGAACCCTGGGAACACTTGCGTGCTCAACGGTTTTCGAGACCGCCCCGTTCAACCACTCCGGCACCTCTCCGCCAATACAAAACACCACTGGCGGAGAGGGAGGGATTCGAACCCTCGGAACCCGGAGGTTCACACGATTTCCAGTCGTGCCGAATCGACCACTCTCGCACCTCTCCGCACCGATGCGGTGGAGCAATATAGCATTGGTATGATTGGAAATCAACGCCGGCCGCGGAAGAACTCGCTCAGAAAAGCGCCGCAAATACCGGCCATGACCCCCCCGATCACCTCCACGCGATGCCGATAGGGATGCCCCTCCAACAACCGTGCCGTGGAGATGACCGACCCGGCCCGCGGATCGCTTGCGCCGTAAACAAGACCGCTCACGCGACTCAGCAGCAGCGCGCCACAACACATGGTACAGGGTTCCAAGGTGACATAGAGAAAGGCCGCTTCCAACCGCCAATCCTTCTGGTTGCTCGCGGCGGCGCCGAGGGCCAGGATCTCCGCGTGTGCAGTGGGATCGTGGAGTGACTCGACCTGGTTGTGACCGCGTCCCAGCAGGACATTGTCGCGAACCACCACCGCCCCCACCGGAACCTCACCCTTGGTAGCTGCGGCCTCGGCCTCACGGATCGCTTCCCGCATCCAGCGCTCGTGCGTGGCGAAAGAGGCATCGAACGGCTCTGCGCTCAACGAACCTCCCCCTCCTCACTGGCGACGTTGCCGTACCGATCGGCGACTTCCACGCGTACGCGCCACGGCTCCGGTACCGACACCTGATCCGCGCGCGGAAACAGTACTGCCTGGTCGAATGTCTCTTCCTGGCTGTCGCACACCGCATCCGTGGGATCCAGGCGCTCACTGGTGCCGTCGGGTAATTCGAGCCAGGCCTCCGCCAGGGGGCTCGTGGCATCGCTGGCCTTGAACGCAAGCGCAAACCCGTCCTCGGTTCGCCGGAGGCTGAACTTCGTCAGCTCAGGCGGCGTGTGATCGACGATGAACGGCGCGCTGAGCCGGCTGGTGGAGAGAGCTTCGTGCTGGGGGTTGGCTGGCCGGTCATTGGCGGTCAACCGCATCACGTACCTGCCGTCGGGCACTGTGGAGCTGTCCCAGGTGACGATGGATTCCTGACTGTCTGGACCCACCGGGCGCCAGGTCTCCTCCCCGAGACGCTGATACTCGACCCGGAACTCGAGGCGGTCGTCGTTGGGATCGGTGACGATCCAGGTGAAGGTACGCAGGGGGCGTGCGGGTGCGGCCCGGGCCAGATCGGCGCGCCGGCTCTGTCGGCTGGGAATATTGTACTCCACCTTCAAGCCGCTCTTGAAGGACTCGGTCACGTTCTCGTCACGGGAGAGCAAACCGCCCAGGAACATCTCACCCTCGGGCTCGAGGTCGAAACGGAAGATCTCGGGAGAGCCGTTAGGTTCGTAACCGCTGACGGTGACAGCGGCGATGGTGATACTGGCCCTCTTCCCGGCGATTTCGACCCGCCACTGCAGGAACCGGCTGGGAGACAACGGAACAGGGTGATCGCGGTCGAACCACGCCTCGCTCCACTCGGTCCAGGTCTGGTCGGGCACGGACCGGGGACCTCCGCGTACAGACCAACGCAGGCCGCCGCCCCGGGGAACCGTTCCTTCCCAGCGCAGGCGACCCCAACGGATGGGTTGACCGCCGTCGATGGGTTCGGACATGGCCACGGCCGCCTCGGCGGGCCTGTCCTGCAACCGCATGATCCGGCCGGGATGGGCCATGCAGATGTAAAGGACTTCACTCCCCTTCTTTTCCCCCTGAACGATAAGATCCAGGACGTCGCCCGCGTCCCAGGTGGCCAGAGGACGAGCGCCGCCAGGAAACTCCAGGGCCAGAAGGGCGGCCGTGTCGGTCAGCTCGCTCTGGACACCGCCACCGAGCCAGCCCCAGGTCACACTGTGAGCCACGCTCAGGAGCGTCTGCTCACCCGCCCACTGCCGGGTCACGAGACCGTTGTCTCCCAGGCGGTAGAGTGCCGAGCGTACCTGCGGCTTTTCCTCTCCATTGGGTACCATGCCGTTGGGTGTCACCAGCATGTTCAGACCGTCCTCGGTGTGAACCTGCCCGACACCGACGTCGTCGCTCCGTGAGATAGCCAGGGCATACCAAGCGCCGTCCGGTCCCGCCGCGAACTGCCGGACTTCCTCCTGGTCTGTCTCGTACAGCACGGTTGCCTGGTCGGGATGGGCAGGATCGAGGCGGTAGATCATGCCTGGTCCTTGTGTCGCCACCAGGAGCGAACCGTCCGCGGTCACGACCAGGTCCAGGGCATTGGCTGCGGGCAAAACCACCAACCGCTCGACTTCCAACCTGCCGGTGACGATGTACAATGTGGCCGGTGAACCTGCCGCCAGGTAGATCTGTCCTTCACTCCCCTCCGCCAGGGCCCAGATGTAGTTCTCGTGCAGGTCTGCCCAGACTTCCGCCTCGCCGTCACGGTCGATGCGATACAGGTGACCGTCGGGACCGCCTCCGGCGAATAGATACTTGCCAACCCGTAGGAGACTGAAGATCTCGGGCTCCGGCAACACCGTCAAGGGCCGGCTGTTGTCCTTGCTGTCCAGGAACCAGACCTGCCCGCCATGTCCGCTGGCGCCGTACAGCCCACCGCTTTCATCGCTGAGCAGCCGCCAGAATACCTCCGGACCGCCGGTCACGAGCTTCTCGGCCGCCAGCCCGGCGGTCAGGCGTCCGTAACGGTCCAGGGCCATGCCGTCGAGCTCGAGCTCGGCGAATGGTACCCCCTCGGGGTAATCCCAGAAGACGCGGCCCGCTGCTACCGCCGGCGGTACCCATCCCCACAACAAGAGGCCGGCGAGGCAAGCCAACGCCGACCGTCGTTGAAGCCATTGCCGGCAAGGGAAATTTTCACTGCCGGCCGGATGCATTCCTCCCACAAGATTCATGGACGGGTATCCTCCCTGATCGGCTCGGTCTGATTGTGAATGCGAAGCTTGCGGATGAGGTGCCCCTGAAGCACGTACTCGCTGTCGCGCCGCTCGCTCATGGCGATCCCGGCGCGCGTCGGATTCACCCGGCCCGTACTGTCACCCTGCAGCAAGAGTGCCACGCTGGGCGGGAGCATGGACAGCTCGCGACCATCCACCACCACACCCCTCGAGGGGACGAAGAGAGCGATCACCAGCTCCGTGGCGGAACGAGGGGTCCGGATCAATTCCAGGGTTGCCGGCAAGCTGGGGTCGTCGAACCGCGCCGCCGCACGCTCCGCTTCCAGAGCGAACAGATCGCGGGCGTTGGCGGCCAGCAGGCGGTAGGACCCCGCCGGTAAATGGGAAGGGATGGTTAGCTGCCACTCTTCCTGCAACGGCTCACCTCGCCGCGGCTGAATGGTCACCGTCACGCCGATGGTCTCTCCCGCCAGCGCCCTGTCCGGTGCGTGGAGGGAAGCGATGGTGGCCATGGACATGGGACGAGTGATGGTCAAGGTTGCGTTGACCCGCACAAGGTCCATGGCTTCGTGTCGGTTCGCCAACAGGATCTGCAGGGGAGCCATCCACTCCGGACCGAGAGACAGTGCACCACCGGGTCCGGCCACGGCTCCCTTCAAGCGAATCGGCTCCTCACTACCGACATCGCCCCGACGCCAGAAGGTCTGGATGTCATAGTGGATGGTCTGTTGGCTGAGATCGTCGCCCCGCACCAGTAACCCGTTGTACAGGCTCCAGAAGACAAGAGCCGGGGTGAGTTGGGGATCCTTGACCACCTCGAAAACGTACTGCTCATGTCCGCCCGTCCGATTCACCGTGACCGTCACGGGCAGCAGGTCAGGTGCTGGGCCGAGGCGTCCCGCCAGTCCCGCACGTAAGTCATGATGCACAACACCTACCATAGGCCCGATGGAGCCGATCTTGAAGGACATCTGGCGGCTCGGAAAGATGGTGAGGATATCTGCCGTGGCCAGCGGCAACGTCACCGGGCCGCGCTGCATGAAAGGGTGTCCCATCAGCAGGACACGGTTTTCCTTCACCCAGGTCGTCGTGCCAAGGGCACCTAGCTGGGCATCCCCCATGACCAGCGGAACGGCGCAAGCCGAGCCGGGCACCAGCG
>CBDURX010000238.1:0-4768 GCA_965369485.1 uncultured bacterium
GCCCCATGGAGGAGGCGAGTGCTTACCAGAATCGTCTGGAGAGTTACGGGGCTACCCAGGAGGAACTCGCAGACATGCTGGGTAAGAAGCGCAGCAGCGTGGCCAACACTCTGCGGCTGCTCACCCTGGAGCTCGAGATACAAACCATGCTGGCCAAGGGAGGTATCAGCCGCGGGCACGCCAAGGCTCTCCTCGGCCTGCCGCCGGGTAACGACCGGGTTCGCCTGGCAAAACTCTGCCGCAGCCGCGAGCTCTCGGTGCGGGAGTGCGAACAGAGGGTGCAGTTGGCCGTCACCGGCAGACGGTCGCGCGGCAAGCGGCGTCGCACCGGCCGGCCGGAGACTCCGGAGGTGCGCGCCCTGCGCGAGCGTGCAGAGCAACGCCTCGGGTCGCCGGTGCGCATCGAACGTGACCCGCGCAGCGGGAAGGGCACGGTGACGATCCGTTTCTTTTCCGACCCGGACCTGGAGCGGATCCTGGAAGTCATGGGTGTCGATACGGACCTCTCCTAGCTCGCTTAACACGAGGGAACCGAACGAGAGTCATGAACCGTTATCTGAAGCGGAAGATGTGGCGCTCCGGCGGGGACCGACGCCCGAACCTGTGGCTGGGGCTGCTCGTGGTGGTCACCTCGCTGTGGCTCGTCTTCGCCCTGATCGATCTGATCCTGTATCTGCGAGAGATGGGTTCCTGGCAGGAAGCGTGGGCGGGGGAGAGGTCACTCGTCAGCGCGGTACGCTCCCTTGTCCGCTCCGAGCTCTTCCACCTCTTCGTCATCGCCCTGGGCTGGAGTCTCTGGTACTGGTTGCGCCGCCGCCGGTTGGATCAGATCCGGTTGCGTCGCTCCGAGCAGAAGTACCGTACCATCATCAACCACGCCGGCGAGGCCATTTTCTTGCTCGACCAGGACAGCCGGATTCTCGAGTGGAACAAGGCCGCCGAAACTCTGTTTGGCGAGCCACGCCGGGCGGTTCTGAGCCGCCCGTTCCGCGAGGTCCACCTCTGTTACGGGGTGGAGATCGAACGGGCCATGGACGACGCCAGGCGACTACACCGCAGCCTCAACTTCGAATTCCCCTTTCCGCGACGGGGGCGTCCCCAAGGGCAGATCTCCTTGACGATCACTCAGATCCCCACCACATCTCATCCAGGGGCCGACACAGAACATATTTACGTGGTGATCGCCCGGGACATCACCTCGGAGAAGCAGCTCGAGACGAAGATGAGCGAGACAGAGAAAATGGCCGGCATCGGCCAACTGGCAGCCGGCATAGCCCATCAGCTCAATACGCCGCTGGGCTCCATCCTACTCTCGGCCCAGATGCTGGAGGACTCGGTGAAGGGAGAGGACGAGCAGGAGGACGTGCACCGCATCATCAGGCAGACCGATCAGTGCCGCAATATCATCAAGGGGCTGCTCAATTTCGCTCGTACCACAGGAAAGGAGCGCGTCAAGCTGGACCTGGGAGAAGTGATCCGCGAGACTGTTTACCTCCTGGAGAAGAACATCAAGCTGGCCGGCGTGCAGGTGAACATCGTGGAGAACACCGACCCGGTGGTGATCGGGAACCGCAATGAGCTGGACCAGGTTTTCTTCAACCTGCTGGCCAATTCCCTGGACGCCATGCCGGACGGCGGCGCCATCGACATCGATATCAGGGCGGGGTCGCCGGGGGAGATTCAGGTGGAGTTTGCCGATGAGGGAGAGGGTGTTCCTCAGGAGAACCGCGACAAGGTCTTCCTGCCCTTCTTTACCACCAAGGAGTACGGCAAAGGGACGGGGTTGGGACTCTCCATCGTCGCTCGTATCATCCACGAGCACGGTGGCCGCATCGTTATGAAGAGCGAAGCGGGAAGGGGAACACGTTTTTATATTTCCCTTCCTGAGCCAGGTTATGGTCATAATAGAGGCGAGTCAGGGATAACCAAGGAGTGACTGCCACCAGTGCACGTGCCGAGACACACCCGTATCATCCTGGTACCGGATGACGAGAGGAGTAGTCGGGAGTACTCCATCAGCCGGGCCATGGTCTATTTCATCGCGGTTCTGCTCCTGCTCTTGACGCTCCTGGTTATCTTCATTATTGCTTCACACGCCTCCACTCTCCAGCAACAGCAGCACACGCGGCTGCTCGAGCAAGAACTGGCCGCAACCCGATCCCGGTTGGCCAGCGCCGAGGAACTGAACCAGGAACTGGAGCAGATGCGCTCCCTACAGGAGCAATTGCTGGTCATGCTGGGCGTGCAGAGGCCCGCGGTGGCGGAGGGCGACTCCTTGCTGGCGGCGTGGACAGCGGGTGGTCAGACAGGTGGCGGCGCAGCCAGGGGGGGTGGCACGACAGGCAGTGCCACGTTGAGCGGGGAAGATACCGCGACGACCTTGGAGCGGGTGGCCGCTCTCGTGATGACACCGCCTCCGGATCTTTGGCCCGTTTCTGGCTACGTCACACGCGAGTTCCGGGAGGGCGATTCCCCACGTGGTATAATACCCCACCACGGTATCGACATCGCCGGTCCCGAGGGATCATCGTTGGTGGCAGCAGGGAAGGGACGAGTGTTGAAAGCGAGCTGGGATGACTACCTGGGAAACTTTGTTGAAATCCAGCACGGTTTCGGTTACGTAACAGTATACGGTCACTGCAGCCGACTTGACGTCAAGGAAGGGGACCGCATCGATCGGGGACAGGTGATCGGCTACCTGGGGGGGACAGGCCAGGCTAGTGCTCCCCATCTGCATTTTGAGGTCTGGAAAGACGGAGAGGTCGTGGATCCCCGGCAAGTCCTGCCGGGAGACCCACCACGCTAGAGGAGGAACAAAATGTTTGGAAAAGAACCTGAGAGCACCACAACGGACAGCCGCCAGACCTCCATCATTGCGCATGGTTGCAAGTTTGACGGCAAGATCCAGGTCCAAGGCACACTGCGGATCGAGGGCGAGTTCAAGGGCACCATCGGCACCCCCGATAGCCTGGTGATCGGCAAATCGGGTGTAGTCCATGCCAGCGTGACCGTCAAGAACGCCATCATCGGTGGCCAACTATTTGGCAATGTCACCGCCGAGAACAAGATCGAGTTACAGAGCGGCTCGCACGTGGAAGGCGACATCAAGACCAAAAGGCTGGTCATCGACGAGGGAGTCTTCTTCGAGGGTAACTGCAGCATGGGCAGCGGCACGCGCAAGACGCCCATTCCCGAGAATGCACCCATGGCCAAGCCTGAACCTGTGGTCGCTGAAGCGAGGAAGTGACGGAAGAGGTGCCGGTGGGGGAACAACTATGGGGTTGCACCCATGGGCGAGCATCCATCGCCATCATGAGTGATGACGGGGTCCACTGGTCTGTTGGACCGACCATGGACCCCGTTTCTCACGCGCAAATCACCATGTTTCTTAAAAACACACATATCGTTCATAGCCTCGCAACTCCTTAGGTTGTGGCTTCGGAGTTGTGTCCGCTCAACCCAAGTTTCATTTGACTTTGGCAATGTGATACAACTCTTTTGTGGACAGCTTTGTTTATTTGATAACAGCCGCGCATGTTCGCCATCACCACCCGTGAGGGGGTGATAAGGTTGCGCAAGAGTCGCTGGGATAAGCGTAAGGGCAAGCAGTACCGCGACATCGGCACGTACACCCTGATTCCCACCATGATGGTGGTAGGGCCGGTGATGGGTTACTTGCTGGGCTCTCTCGTAGAAAAGAAGTGGGGTCACGATCCCTGGCCGACGACGATCGGAGCCCTTTTCGGCTTTCTGGCGGCCGCCAGGCAGATCTGGATCATCCTGACGCGAGGCAGCGGCAAGCGTTGAGTGAGACAATCCTGAGAAGGACGAGGCTGGGGACTCTGGCGGCAGCAGTCGTAGGGGCTGCGATACTGGCGCCAACAGTCTCGACCCGCTTCGCGGCGGGATTTTTGATAACCGCCTTGTGGGCGGTAGCCGGCTTCTGGGTCCTGGAACGGTTGCTGAAAATTGTGGTCGTTTCCCCCGGCACCCCGCGGCGCGGCTGGACCGTGACGGCCTGGCTCATTGTCAAGTTTGCACTGTACGGGCTGGCCGTGTGGGGATTGTTGCAGCAGATTTTTCCGGTTCTGAGCCATATTTTCGGTTTTACCCTGCTGCTGGTCGTCCTCGTCATCGCGGGCACCACCGCCGGCGGCCGGGACGCGGGTCAGCCAGCCCGGCGAGGAAACGATGGGTAACAAGAGCAAGCTTGCGCTCCCTGTGATCCTGTGCGCGGTGGGGGTCTTGCTGGTGGCAGTAGCGCCTTCCACGCTCCCCGCCCAGCACCACGAAGACAACGAGGCGTTGCAGCAGGAAGCCGTGGCGGCCGGCCAGGAAGCGCACGGCACGGCGTCCGCGGAACACGGCGCAGGCGAGGAGCACACCACAGGCGAAGAACACGCCGCCGGCCACGACGAGCACAGCGATATCCCTCATCTGGTCAACTGGTTGTCCATCGTCATCAGCCTACTGCATGACGAGGAAGGCCACGCCACACCGGCAGCCAGCTTCCTGCAGCGGTTCCTGGATCCCATCTTCTCGGCCCTGGGGTCGATCATCCTGATGTTGTTGTTGGTCCACGTCTACCGGCGGCGATCTCAGGATCCCGGCCGCTTGCAAATATTCATCGAGATGATGTTCAGCTGGCTGTATGGCCTCTTCGAGACGATCATCGGCCCCACGGCACGGCGTTACTCCCCGTTCCTCGGCAGGCTGTTGTTGTTCATTCTGGTCAATAACCTGCTGGGCCTGATTCCGTTCATGCACG
>CBDURX010000239.1:0-4762 GCA_965369485.1 uncultured bacterium
CGCCCCAGCACGGCCCCGACCAGAGTGGTCAACAGGACGAGCAGGCTGAGGCGAGCCTTGGCGAGTTCCAGGTAGAGCTTGATCATTCTCATGTCGATGAGCGCGGCAAACCGCGTCTGGGTCAGTGCCTTCCACCGGCTGGCCATGGCCCGTGGTCTCTCCTGGCGGGCCGGTCGGAATCGCGGCTATCTTGTGTCCTCACGGTCGGGTAAGATAACCACGGGTGGTCCACTCCGCCTCACTCAACCTGGAAATCCGACCTTCAGGAGACTGTATTGACATGACGGACGACACTGTTGCGCTAGCAGAGGTAGAAACGACCCACGGATCGGACGTCCTGGCGGTGGGTTTCGGGACCAGTGTCGCAATGTGGGGTGTCGGGTACGTCTGCCGCTTTCCGGCGGCGCCCGTGCCCAGCTGGCTGCTCCTCGGCCTGCTGCTGCTGTGCTTGCTGGCGGGGGGGTACTTCGCTGGCCGTTACTCCCACCGCGGCTGGCGCGGGGGCCTCTACGTCGGCCTCCTGGCGGCCGTGCTCAACCTGCTCGTCCTCGGCAGCTTACTCAGCGGCTCGCAGCCGGGGCAACTGGTACCGTCGGCTGTCTGGTGGATCCCCGGTTCCCTCCTGGTCAGCGCCGTGTTGGGCGCTATGGGCGGTTGGATCGGAGGGCTCAGCGTGGAGAAGGACGGGATCAAAGAGACCCTCTCTCACCACGGCTTGTCGATCTTCGCCATGGTCGCGGCCGCAGCCACTTTCCTGCTGCTGGTGGCGGGCGGAATCGTGACGAGCAACGAAGCTGGCCTGGCCGTGGTCGATTGGCCTAATTCGTACGGTTACAACATGTTCCTGTACCCTCTGTCTCGGATGACCGGGGGCATCTACTACGAGCACGTGCACCGTCTACTGGGTTCTCTGGCCGGTCTGACGATGCTGGTTCTGGCCCTCCATTTGCAGCGGGTCGAAACCCGTCCCCGGGTACGTTGGTTCGCCCTGGTAGCCCTGGCGACGGTCATCCTCCAGGGCATCCTGGGAGGCTTGCGGGTCACGGGGCACTTCACAACCAGCAGCTCACCGGATGAGACTTCCCCCAGCCTCACCCTGGCCATCATCCACGGGATTCTGGGCCAGGTCTTTTTCGTGATGGTCGTGTCTCTGGCAGTGCTCACTACCCGCCGCTGGCGGCAAGCGGGGGACCCGATACTCCTGCCCGCGGCGGCCACGGACCGCACGTTGACGAGCATCCTGGTCGTCGCGATCCTGATCCAGCTCGTCCTGGGCGCAATCCTGCGACACCTGGTCGGCGGCCTGCTCATCCACATCTCCATGGCTGTGATCGTGATCTTGCTGAGTATCGCGGTCGGCGTACGGATCTGGGCCAACTACCAGACCATCCCCGTCTTGCGGCGCCTGGGCAACCTGTTACTGATCCTGATCACACTGCAGCTCGCCCTCGGCCTGAGCGCTCTGGTCGCCACCTCGGTCGAGCGCGCGAGTGACCAGCCCCACGCGGCCGATGTCATCTTGACTACAGCACACCAGGCCTGTGGCGCGGTTTTGCTAGCTTGCACGGTCATGCTCGCGCTCTGGTTACACAGGCTCGTAAGCCCGAAAAATTTAGCGGTGAACAACCTGGCCCCAAGTCAGTGACGAAAGGGAGGGACTCATGCCGACCGTGAAGGAGATGCTCGCGAACAAGGGAAGCGAGGTTTACACCATATCCTACGACAAGACGGTGTTCGACGCCGTGACCATGATGAGTGGGAAGAACGTCGGCGCCCTGGTCGTGATGCACCAGGAAGACAGCCAGGACAAGGTCTGTGGCATGCTCAGCGAGCGTGACTACCTGCGCCACATCGTCGTCGAGGGACGAACCTCTCGTGACACCCCCATCCACGAGATCATGAGCAAGAAGGTGATCTACGGCGAGCCAAGTTGCCAGGCCGAGGAAGCCTTGAGTATCATGACGGACAAGCGGATCCGCCACCTGCCCATCATTGAGAACGAGAAGCTGGTGGGGATCGTTACCATCGGGGATTGCGTCAAGGCCGTCATCCAGCATCAGGAAGTCCAGATCAAGTATCTGAAGGAGTACATCGCAGACGTCTACCCCGGACCGGCCGACAACCACTGAGTAATAATCCGGTGAGGGCATAGAGGGTGAATGCAGCAGACTCGACCCATGTGACTCGAACCATGTCCGCCTGGGCAGCCACCCTCCGCTACGAGGACATCCCAGCCGAGGCGGTGGCGGCCGCCGGGCGGTTTCTCCTCGACTCGGTGGGCTGCGCCCTCGGCGGCCTCCAGCAGCACGACTGCCAGATCGTCCTGTCACTCCTTGACGAGATCGCCGGCCGAGGTCCTGCGGCGGTGATCGGCAGTGGCAAACGGATGGACCCTGTCTCGGCTGCCCTGGCCAACAGCCTGCTGATCAGGGTCATGGACTACAACGACATCTATTGGCAACAGGATCCCTCCCATCCCAGCGACCTGATACCAGCCGCTCTGGCCATCACAGAACGGCAGGGCGGCAGCGGGCGCGACCTGATCCTCGGCATCGTCCTGGCCTACGAGTTTGAGCAGAGGTTGTGCGAAGCATCATTCCCCGGTATCCGCGAGGTCGGATGGCATCACGCCACCTTGACCGCGGTGGCCGCACCTATCGTGGCCGGCCGCCTGCTCGGTTTGAGCGGTGAGCAGATCCAACACGCCATCGGCATCAGCGCTTCCCGGCACGCTACCTGCGGTGCGGTGACCGCCGGCAAGCTGACCATGATGAAGAACAGTGCGGATCCCCTGGCAACCCAGAGCGGAGTGCTGGCGGCGTTGCTGGCCGCGAAGGGTTTCACAGGTCCCGAGCACGTCCTCGACGGCAAGGAGGGGTTCAGCCACGTTTTCCCCACCGAGTGGAAGTTCGAGATCCTCACCGACGGACTCGGCGAGAGCTGGCGTATCTTGCGGTGCGGGATGAAGTCCTACCCCACCGAGGCGCTCACTCACACTCCCATCTCCGCCACGCTGGCCCTCGTGACCGAGTACGACCTCGCCCCGAGCCAGATCCAAGAGGTGCATATCCGCAGCCTGGCACGGGCGGCCGACATCCTGGCAGATCCGTCCAAGTACGATCCCTGGACCAAGGAGACGGCCGACCACAGCCTGCCGTACGTCATCGCGACCGCCCTCGTGGACCGCAAGGTCACGCCTGAGCAGTTCACTCGGCAGAAGATCGAGGACCCGGAGATTCGGGCCCAACTGCACAAGGTGAAAGTGACCGCCGATCCCGAGATCGAACAACTCTTTCCCGAACTGCAGCGGGTCCACGTGACCATCCTCACCAGTGACGGCCGCGAGCTGAGTCACCAGCTGGACTATCCCAAGGGGGACCCCCGCAACCCCATGACCGACGAGGAGATCTCAACCAAGTTCGACGCTCTCGCCGCGCCGGTCTGCTCGCCCGCGCGCCTGCAGGCCATGAAGGAAACACTCAACGACCTGGAGACGTGCGACAAGGTGACTGACCTGACCAACGTGCTGGTGGCCGATCGCTGGGAGATGCCATAGCCCGGTCTGCTCGACAGGGGAGGAACCATGTCCCAGACAGTCATCGAGAAGATCACTCAGGCTCACGCCGTGGGGTTACCGGCCGGACAAGAACTGCACACGGGCGACTACGTGACTCTGATTCCCGATCATGTCATGACCCACGACAACAGTTCGGCGGTGATGGAGAAGTTCAAGGAGTTGGGCGCCGCAAAGATCCACGATCCCGGACAGCCAATATTCACCCTCGACCACAACATCCAGGACCGTGGCGAGGTGAACCTGGCCAAGTACAGCACCATAGAGCAATTCGCCCACTCGATGGGCGTGACCTTCTACCCGGCCGGCCGGGGCATCGGCCACCAGGTCATGGTGGAAGAGGGCCACGTGCGGCCCGGTGGCTTCGTCGTGGCCAGCGACAGTCACAGCAACATGTACGGCGCCCTGGGCGCCGTGGGTACGCCGGTCGTCCGCACCGACGCCGCCGTCCTGTGGGCCACCGGAAAGGTGTGGTGGCAACTGCCGCGGACGGTAAAGGTCACCTTGCTGGGGGAGTTGCGAGGCGACGCTACGGGCAAGGACGTCATCCTCACCCTGTGCGGCCTGTACAACCGGGGCGAGGTCTTGAACGCCGCCGTGGAGTTCGGCGGCCCCGGTGTGGCCAACCTATCCCTGGAAGAGCGCCTGGCCCTCAGCAACATGACCACAGAATGGGGTGCGCTGGTGGGCTGGTTCCCTGTGGATGCTATCACGTGCAACTGGCTGGAAGCTCGCGCGGTTTATCTCCGGGAGGAGCGAGGGATCACCGACCGGCTGCGAGCAGAGGAGATCGACCGCTGGCGACAGGACCCTCCCCGTTCCGAACCCGGTGCCGTCTACGCCGGGGAGATCACGCTGGACCTCGGTCAGATCAGTCCTCACATCTCCGGACCGGACACGGTGCAGGAGACGACTCCCCTGGCCGAGCTGGCCACGCAAAAGGTGCAGATCCACAAGGCCTACCTGGTCAGCTGCACCAACAGCCGGCTGGGCGACATCGCCGAGGCCGCCGCCGTGGTGGACGGCAAGCAGGTGGCCGAGGGCGTGGAGTTCTACATCGCCGCGGCCAGCCGGCCCATCCAGGAGGCCGCCGAGGCCGCCGGCACCTGGCAGAAGCTGCTGGACGCCGGAGCCCGGCCCCTGACCAGTGGCTGCGGTCCCTGCATCGGGCTGGGCGTGGGCCTGCTC
>CBDURX010000240.1:0-4754 GCA_965369485.1 uncultured bacterium
CATGGTGGCGAGGGAATGATCGCCACGGATTACACGGTGACGGGCTCGCTGAGCCATCCCGACATTTCCGTAGACGCCCTCAGCACCGTGACGCCCGATTTCTTGAAGGATATCTTCGACAACTTCTGAGAATCCCGCGGGCTAACGCTTGGCTCAGAAAAAGCTCACTTCTATGACGTCTGCGAGGTCCGCCTCACGGTTGATACGGGCCACCTCGCTCGTGTCGTTCCAGTTGCTCATGAGCGAGTCGACGTGGTGCAGCACGAGGAGAGCCGCGTCAACTTTGGACAGTTGTGGATTCCGCGCGCCATAGATGTTAAGACATGTGAGGCGCCAACGCACGGTCCCGCTCCGGGTCACCCCACGTCAGGGGCTGGTGCAGCGGAAAACCACATCCAGCATCTCATGCCAAGGAGTTATAGATATCATGAGTCCGCAGAATCATCGTGGTGAATCCAGCCATCCCCCGTGGCGCATCCTGATCATGTTCATCTCGCTGATCTTGATGATCCTGCTGTTGCCGGCGGTGGATGTCCTGGGGGAGCTGGTATCCAGCCTCCTTCTGGCTCTGGTTATCCTCTCCGCCATCAACGTAGCGGGAGATGGTCGGCGGTCCCGCATGGTCGGATTCTCCCTGGGGATCCCGGCCCTATTACTTTCCTGGCTTACAAAAATCGACCAGAGTCTATTCCTGGTCATAGCGCATTACCTGTTCACCTCGCTGCTGTTCGTGTATGTCTTCGCCCTGATGATGCGGAAGGTCTTCCGCTCCCGGGTGGTGAACCTGGGAACCATCCTCATGGCCATCAGCTGCTACATCTTGCTGGGCTTGCTCTTTGTTATCGTGTATGTCCCCATGGAAGCCTTCGACGCGAATTCATTCAGTACGGATGCTACCATGGGGAAGGGAGAGTTGTTTGCCGAGCTCCATTATTACAGCTATGTGACACTGACCACCCTGGGGTACGGGGACATCACGCCGCTGTCGCCCCTGGCGCGCTCGCTGGCGATCCTCGAGGCGGCCACGGGGGCTTTGTTCCTGGCCGTGCTCATCGCCCGCTTGGTGTCTGCCTACAAGTTGACGCAGCGAGAGGATAAATTGCAGTGACGCCGGGTGAAAAGTACAGCTCGGCCCGGCTCAGCGTCCCGCCTTCCGGTACCGCTCCACCACCTCGCTCAACGACAGCTGCCGGCTGGAAGGGCCCACCCTGATGTAGAAACGCTGTTCCTTGCCCAGCATCAGGTAGACGGGATCTGTGGCCTTCTCGCAGGCGACGACGAATACCTTCTGTCCGCCCACCGGCCGGATCTCGCCGCGGATGTGCGGGCTGAACTTCAGGCCTATGTGTTGCTTGATCAGGTTGTTGAAGTGCAGGAGAAACTTGTCGTCGCTGGGAAACCGATCGTTTGCCAGGCCCAGCAACTCCCCGTCGTCGGCTACTCCCACCAGCAGCACACCACCCTCGCTGTTGAGGTAAGCGTCCACTGTCTTGAGCCAGGAGACCTCCACCTCTTTGCCCGGCTTGTTGGCCTGCAGATTCCAGCGCAGAGTCGACTTGAACTCGAGACGATCCCCTTCCCCCTGAGAAATGAGTTCACGTAACCCTTCCTCTGAGTGTAGATCGGGCCGGCCACTTCCGTCGGTAATTCCTCGGCCGGCCGCGCGCGCCAACAACAAGGTCACCAGAGCTCCGAGGAACAGGAACCCCATCACGACGAGGACGATGAGGTGTTGCCGGCCACGGACCTCTTCCTGGAAATATTCCTCCGGCACCACCACCGCCAGGCGAGGCCCGGCGGAATCCGCAGACACGGGTCGGATGTCGGCCCACCAGCGATTGCCGTCGTGACTGAAGGTCAGGGGGTGTCCGAGCGGTTCCCCGCCGTGATGCCAGGCTATCAGAGCCTCGGCCTCTATGTCCCGAGGGTGGCGGGCGCCGGCTCTGGTGCGATCGCTGTCGTTGAGTGAGGAAGCAAACGCCGGGGCCTCTTCCGTGAAGACGTGCCCTGTGGCATTGATCAGGAACGTGAGGGCATCCGGCGCGATCTGCAAGCTGTCGGCCAGGGCGAGAATCTCGCCGAGGGGAACGTCGACGCCGGCGACGTGGGCCACGGCGTCCTCTCCCGGGGGGTACCACAGCTTGGAGAGAGTGATGCCGATCTGGCCGAGGGTGAGAAAACGATACGGTTGGGTCATGCAGATCCCCGCGGTGTCGATGTTGAGGCTATCCAGCGCCGCCTGGAACCAGGGCCGGCGCCGGGGGTCGTAGTCCTGCTCTTCCCACCATTCGGTCACGAGGGTATCGAGACCGGCCCAGCGTTGCCAGCGGACTCGCCCCGGTTGTTTAGCGGCGTCCGTGGCGCGGGTCAGCCAGGTCGTCTCCTCGCGCAGGAGCATGTACTCCACACCCCGCGCGTTGGCGATGAGCATGGAGGTGACCTGGGGAAACTGCTGCAGCATGGGAATGAAACGACTGTTCAGACTGCTGTGGTCGGCCAGGTCGAGAGCACCGTGTTCGCCCCAGGCTCCGGTGACCTGGAGATAACTCTCCAGCGGCGGGAAGAACCGGCCCACCCGTTCCCGCAACTCCATCTCGGCCAGGCTCCCGGTCTGCTGCATCAAGGTACGGGAGAACTCCCGCCGGACACCCGAGGAGAGTTCGACGAGGAGACCGGCGACCACGGCCGTTAACGCCAGCAGAAGCAGTACCAGGTTCCGGACACGATTGATGCGCCGGGGTTGCTGCACAGGCGCGGCCTTCGGTTGTGATGGTGTGGCGTTCATGAGCCGTGCTCCGCCCAAGGGATCCGTAGCAACGCGTGCTAGAGCAGAAAACTGAATCCGAGTATGAATTCCCATCGGCTGTAGATGACCGTCATATCACTCGGCCGGCCCAGGAATTCGTTGTCCGGATCGGAGGTCCCGAGATCGATGCGGCTCTGGAGCACGTCGCGGCCTCGGCCGCGTTCGATTCCCATGGTGAATTCGACACTGTAGAAGACGAACGTGGCGCCGATTGTCAAGTGGTAGATGTCCCAGCTCGAGACAGTCATGTCGGAATCGGGCGAGTAGGACGAGTAGTCGGTGGCGAAACTGCCGTAGAGGGAGAGTGTGTCGCTCATATGATGCTCCACGCCCACACCGAAGTTGATCAGGGAGTTGGCTGCGTCCCGCGCGCGGGGAGAAATCGTCGTACCGGACGTTTGCCCCTGGAATGGGTCTATGGCGAGGATGTCGTACGGGTCGACGGCGTTGAACCACTCCGTGCTGAAATGAAGGGTGGTCTGGGCAAGGCGATACGAGAGACCGGCCGCCAGCGCCCATGAGGTCTTGTAGGTGGCGCTCAGCCCCTCCTGGTAGTTGCTGGCGAGCTCGGAATCTTCAATGCCGTCGTTGTCCGTGTCCAGACCGATGAGCGAGGCGTTGACGAAGGACTTGCCCGAACCGACTAGGTTGAGGCTGGGCGTGGTGAGTGTGAATCCGAAGGTCAAGGGGGCGTAGTCGAAGCAGATGCCCGCCTTCAGCAGGGTGCGGAAGTTCCAGTAGCTGAAATCGTTGATGAGGGTGGACGAGGCTCCGTTGCCGCTGTCCTCAGCGAACTGTACCACGGTCTGGAAACGGGTGCTCTGGCTGCGGTAAGCCCCGTAAGGGGTCAGGCCGATACCCGCCCGCTCGCCGAGGCGGCGGGACCAGGTCAGACCGCCCCAATTCTCGTCCACGTTCTGCTTGAGAAACATCTCGCCCGCGAAGTGTTCGTCGGGGGTCCCGTCGCCGTCCGTGTCCCGCGATTCGATGAGGCGCGTGTTCAGGTCCAGGCGCAATTTTTGACGCGCGAGGTAGGAGTAGGCCAGGCGGTGGCTATGCAGCAGGTCGAAGGTCAGACTGCCGGCGATGAATCCCGGTGAGGTGTTCGTGGTGAGGGAAGACAGGTCTTCGCCCGAGCCGGCGCCGTTTTTGATGGTGATATCACTGAAATCGAAGTTGTACGCGGTCAACACGGCTACAGTCACGTCGACCAGCACCAAGGCGCCCGGATTGTAAAAAGTGCTGCTGAGATCCAGGATACTGCCGGCCGCCACGCCGGTCAGCAATTGGGCCCGCGTGCCGTACTGGTAGGTCCAGTACTGGGCGTCCTGGGCCGTCGCCTGGCTCGCCAGGACCAGCGACAGCGTGACGGCGATCGACAGAGCTCTATTTCCCAGCTTCATCATGGGGCCTCCCGTGCAAGGATTGAGCGGTTGGACAGGCATTCGATGAGCGTGTTTCACGGGAGTACTTTAGCGGGATGTTGGTGAGATTTTAAGAACTATTCGTCGCACCGAGCCAGGACCGGCAAATAAACCCTGCAGCCAGAATATCACTGATGTCGCCTGTCCGCGGTCATGTACGGCACGAAACGCTCGAAGATGAAGTGACGCCAGGTTTTCTCCACGATCTCCGGCCAGCCTGCGTGAACCTCCCCGCTTGCGTGCACCCGCACCTTCAGAAGCGTGGCTGGCTCGCCTGCGGGGGCAAGCTCGTATGTGGTCACCATGTAGATGGCGTTGCCGGCGAGTCCCAGTGGCCCTTCGAAGCGTAGCAACTTGCCGCGGTGGGCAAAGGTGACGACGGCGTGGCGAACGCCATCTCCGCTTTCGTCGAAGATCTCCCAGAAGCCACCGCCGGGCTTGGCCTCGATGAACAAGCGCAGGGAATTCTCCGACATGCTGTGATCCCACCAGTCGCCGATGTCCCCGGTCAAGGCGTCGTAGAC
>CBDURX010000241.1:0-4753 GCA_965369485.1 uncultured bacterium
ACGACCGTGGCATTGGCATCGGGTAGCAGATGCTCGGATCCCCGGCCGTGGGCACCACAGTCCACACATATCTCGTGGCGTTGACCCCTGCCGGGGCATTGCTGGACTCGCTGCTCATCCGACGGGCGCAGTACCCAGCCATGGGCACCGGTTACACCCCGCAGGAGGATGACTTCGAGGTGATCCCTCGTGTGGCCATGGGGGAGGATGAACGGGTCTACGTGCAGCGGGACATGTATCGCTGGGAGGTCGAGTGCTACGACGAAGAGTTGCACCTTCTTTGGCAGTGCCATCGAGACATCGATCCTACCGAGCGGACCCCCGCAGAGATCGAGGCACATCGGGCAAGTTCCACATTCGGCTTCGAGCCGAGCAAATACCGGCATGTCATTCGGCGCATCGTACCCAGAGTCGATGGTGAAGTCTGGGTCGAAACCATGGCCCGCAAGGCGGCTACCGACGGCACTGTCGTCCTCGACCGGATCGACTCACAGGGCAAAGTGATCGGACGAGCACACCTGTCCGGCCTACCCGCAGCAGAAGGGGAATTCGAGATCTTCGGCGATCGCCTGCTCTGGAAGCTGGACGACGATGCCGAGGGCGAAGCCGGCTTGCCGTACCTGGCTGTGTACCGCCTCGTGGCTGGTGGTTAACGGAAACGGCTCAGCCCAGGGAGTCGCGACCGTTCCACTCAAGAGTGTATGGTTACGCGAAAAGTTTACACGTGTAAACTATGGCAGGGTCGGCAAGGTTTCTTGAGTCATTGCAACCCTCTACGCCCCTTATAGATTATAAGCCCATAGCTCAACAACTCAGAATATAAGCTATTAGGCTTATTATCTTGAGGGGGTCTGGAAGGGGGTCACAAGGGAGCTCTCCCCGCCTGCAACCCAACCTTATCTCACCAACTGCACCTTCAGCGTTTCCTGCAGGTCGTCCGCCTCCATCCGCACCACGTAGGTGCCGGAAGCGACGGCGCGGCCAACGGCGTCCATGCCGTCCCACACGACAGAGTAATATCCGACCTCGTGGGGTGCGTCCGCCAGGGTCGCCACTTGTCGGCCTATCAAGTCGTATACATTGATACGCACGCGCTGCTGACGTGACACGGCAAAGGATATGGTAGTGCGTGGATTGAAGGGGTTGGGCATGTTCCGCCCCAAGGTGGTGACGGCCGGTACCTCGCCATCGGCGCCGCCCTCACCCGGAACGGCGTTGGGCACGAGACTGACCGCGAGGGTGGCCGTACCGCTGCCGGTGACCCGCTTGACCACCAGGAAGAAGGCCTCGCTCCAGGGCCCTTGGCTATGGGTGAGGAATTCGTCCACGCCAGTGCCTGGCTGTACCGAGCTGTCTGAGATCAACGGGTCGCCGTGGCTCGTGAAGCTCGTCTCGTAGAGATACAGGTCGAAGTCGCCTCCCGCCGGCACGGTGAGGTCGATGTCCCAGGTGCCCTCGCCGCTCAGGCCGAGGGTAGTCGCCCAGCACTTGCGGTCGAATACGCCGCCGCCGAAGGTGAACGTGGTGCTGGAATCGCTGAACGCCTCCCAGAAGTGCAGGATAGTCTCCACGGCCGCGTCGGCGTTGATCTTGCCGAACCCCTCCACGCGGTCCTTGCCGCCCCGGTCCAGGGTCGGGTCGTTGTGGCTGCCCTCCTCGCCGGGCCTGTTGGTCTCGGTGGCGGTGGCCAGGATCACAGACTTGATCCTCTTGGCCTGGTGCTCGGTGTAGGTCCAGTTGTTGCCCATGCTCTCCCAGGCCTCGATCATCAGGGCGGCCAGACCCGCCACGTGAGGGGCGGCCATGGAGGTGCCGTTGAAGTTTGCATAGTCGTTGGCCAGGCGGTCGGCGAAGCCGCTGATGCCACCCTCGTTGGCATTGGTGTCGCAGGAAGTGATCTCCGAGGCGACGTTCGTATCCCAGGAGTGGGAGCCGCCCGGGGCGACCACGTCGGGCTTGTTGCGGCCGACGGCTCCGTTGGAGCTGTAATCGGTCATGGCGCCGAAGTCGTTGATGGCGCCCACGGTGATAGCGTTCTCGGCCAGGCCGGGGTCGGCGATGAAGTAGAAGCCGTAGTCGTTGCCGGCGCTGATGGTCACCACGGTGCCGGCGGCGATCAGGCTGTTGACCGCGATGTGCAATGCCGTGTTGGTGGCGCCTCCGTTCAGACCGACGCTGGCATTGGCCACCTTGATATCGTACTGCCAGTTGACGGCGGCCAGGGAGTCGAAGGCGGCCGTCCAGTCGGCGGCCCAGCCGCTGTTGTGTATGTTCAGGATCTTGAATCCGGCCAGGTTGCAGGCGGGTGCCATGCCCCGGAAGAGGTTGAAGCCATCGCCCACGTCCTGGTACGGGTAACTGTTCAGCATGGCGTAGGGGGCGTTGCCGGCGCCGTTGGAATTACCGGCGTAGGCCTTGTAGATGTCGCCGGCCGACACGGCCCAGGCACGGGTGAAGGGCGAGGTGAATCCTTCCTGCCCCCCCAGCCAGGTCTGATTGGAAGTGGCCAGGTTGAGCCAGGTCGATCCGCCCCCGATCCAGGCGAGGTCCGAGGTGACGGTTCCGGCGCCCGAGACCTTCAGCATGTCTATGTAGCCCCAGCCGCTGGTTGTCGGCAACCGTCCTCCCATGGTGGTGGTGATGCTGGTGATGGTCCCGTTGCCCAGGGCGGCGCCACTGCCTACCGCGATTCCCGACACGTGGCTGCCGTGCCCGTTGCTGTCGACCACGGCCGGTTCGGCCTCGCTGGTGAAGTCGTGCCAGAAACCCACCTTGCCGGCCAGATCGGTGTGCGTGTCGTCGATGCCGGAGTCGAAGATGGCGATCACGGTGCCCGGGTCACCGTTCAGTCCATAGCCGATGATGGGGTCCCACACCAGAGGGCGGGCACGCACGTGGCGGGTCGAGTCGTCCAGGTGCCCCGCACCCGGATGGTCGCTCTCGACGATGCACAGTTTCGCGCCCAGGGCTTGGACCAAGGCCGCCAGGCGATCGGCCGGCAGGCTGCCCGCGAACCCGTAAATACCCGTGCGGTAACGGTGCCGGACGATGCCACCGAGGTCTCTGAACGCAGCCACATCGGCGGCCTCGGGGGGTGTGTACAGGGTGACGATCAAGCGGAGCTGTTGCCCACTCTTGCCCTGCCGGACGAACTCTCCGGCGACAGCGTCCAGATCGTCCGCGATGCGGTTACCGTCGCGGTCGAGGTGGGCGGGATACTGGATCAGCGGCGCGGGGGGCAAGGCGGAGGCGGAGCCGCAAACGAAGCCGCAAGCGATGATCAGAACAAGCGTGGCGTGTGAGAGTTGGTCGCGATGGCGTGGCATGGTTCTCCCTCCCTTTCTGAAGACCGGATGCCTCGATTACGTAGTATATCATGGACCAGACGGACAAACGCGCCCGGAACCACCGTGCTGATGGCTCCGGGCGTGGGCGTGTCCGGTAACCCGGATTATCGCTAAGAAGCTCTACTTGATGAGTATCCCCCGTGCCAGGGTGTGTACTCCCGGGGCGCCGACCAGACGGAACAGGTAGACACCGCTGGGCAGCTGCCTGCCGTCGGCGTCCTGTCCCTCCCAGGTCACATTTTGCCGTCCACCGTTGTACCATCCCTGCCAGGCTGTACTTACCTTTCGGCCGCGGGAATCGAACACGTCGATGTGCGCTGGCCCGAACTCCGGCAGATCGAAGTAAAGTTCGGTGCGCGGGTTGAAGGGATTGGGGTACAGCTCGAGTCGCGGCAGCTGCGGAGTGACCTCCGGTACCGTGACGGTAGGGTTGTAGACGATGATGGAGGTGTCGTCCAGGGCAACGTCATCTATCAGGGTCGCGTCGGGATCGAAAAGCCGTACGTTGGTGGTGAGGACCGGTGAAACTCCGACCTCGTCGGCGGTGAAGTGCCAGACGTACAACTCCCCGGGTCCCGTGGCCCAGGAGTAGGCGTCGAGGACGACGGCGTAACCGTGCCATTGGCCTGGGATTTCCTCCTCGAATCCCTCGAAGAGCACGGCGCCGGTGTCGTAGAACAGTTGTCCGGGCTCTCCGTCCACGCTGGTCACGACGTCGGGATCGTATTGGATCCAGACCTCCACAGTGCGCACGTCGAGGGTGTCGTCCAGCAGAATGGCCAGGCTCGCCGTGTCGTCCATGGACACGGAGGTGTCGGCGGGACTGAAGCGCAGCAGGACCTCGGCCCGGGCGGAATTCGTCGCGGTGATCGTCATGATTAGCAGTGCAAGTGCGACGCCGATGAGGACGCTAGGGTTGTTTCTCATGGCGTTATCCTCTGTCCTTGAATGGGTTCATCCCGCTGCGGGCGGGATCCCGGCCGCGGCCGGGATGCCACCCACCTCCTTTTACTTCATCAGAACCATCTTGCGGGTCTGGCTGTCCGGACCCGCCTCGATACGGTAGAAATAAGTGCCCGAGGCCAGCAGTTGGCCACGGTCGTCACAGCCGTTCCACACGACTTCGTGGGTTCCGGTGTCCCGCTCCTCGTTCACCAGGGTCGTGACGAGGCGCCCAGCCAGGGTGTAAACAGCCAGCCGCACCGGCCTGGCCTTCGGCAGTGTGAAGCTGATCTTGGTCACCGGGTTGAACGGGTTGGGGTAATTGGGCGCCAGGGCAAAGAGAACTGGCGTGACCATTTCCGCCGTCTCCTCCACCGCGACATCGAACGGCTCGTTCAGGATCCCGCGCGCTTCTATGGCGACGTTGGCCAGCTCGGCCGGCTGGCTGAGAATCATCCGGCACA
>CBDURX010000242.1:0-4724 GCA_965369485.1 uncultured bacterium
CTGCAGGCGCCGACGGGGTGACACCTCTTCGAGAATCTGCTGTTTCTCAGCTACCTCGATGTCTAAATTCGTCGCGATCAGGTCGGCCAAGCGGCCCGGATCGTCGATGTTCATTACGACGACTTTCAATTCCTCGGACAGGTTCTCGCTGGCGTCCACGATCTTCAGAAAATTGTTAGCCACTCCCCGCATGTAAGCAAGGGTCTGGGAGTCGTCCTGATGAGGCTCGGGAATGACCTCCACCCGAGCCTTTAAATAGGGAGTCTTGGCACCGATAGAGGTAATTCTACACCTGGCCATGCCTTGGCCCAAAAGTCGCATGCTGCCGTCTGGAAAGCGGAGCATTTTCTGGATCTTGACTGCTGTCCCCACGTGGTAGATGAGTTCCTCGTCCTGACGCTCTCCCTCCTCGTCCTCGTCCTCGTCCTCGGGAGGCTCCTGCTGGGCGAAGGCACCGAGAATCTTGTCGCCAGCCAGGCAGTCGTCGGCAAGCTTGATGAGGTTCTCGTCGCTCAGGACCAGGGGAACCATCATGTAAGGGAATATGACAGCCTCGCTGATGGGTAAAATGGGCAATTCCTCCGGGATCAGACTTTCACCGGTTTGGCTCTCCAGAAGATCGTCCAGGTCTTTATCCGGCATGGCTGCCCAGCTCCTTCCTTGTTGTCCCCACCTTGCCCTGATGATTCACATCAACACGTAATACTTTCGGTCCATGCCATTCTTACACGTTCCCCTGCAACCCTCTTCACTCAGCAACGGAAATGTGGCGCCGGGCTTGGCTCTTGAAACGCCCCTTCTTGAACGTCACGTAAAGAAACCCATTCTGATAACGCGCCACACCACTTTGCATATCCACCGGCACCGGAATCGGCACCCTCCGGATGAACGGTCCCACGTTGATTTCCATTTTGAAGAAATGCTTCTTGCCGGGTGGCGAGATGTCTTGGCGGATGCCTCGCACCGTCAGGTTTTCGCCGTCGGTCAGTACCTCGATACTCGCCCGGTCCATGCCGGCCAGGTCCATCTGCACGACGTAGGCATCCTGCGTCTCGTAGGCGTCCGTCGCGGGGCGCCAGCATAGGTCACCCTCAGTGGGGATCACGCCTCCCCTCTGGCTGTAAGAGGTGACCAGAATTTCGAAGATTTCTTCCAGTTCTCCGAGCCGGTCTGGTTCGGTCGTGCGCTCAGAGAGCATAAGAACCTCCCACAATAGGCGCTGCGTGAATAACCCAGGTTAAACGCATGCTAACGACCTCCTCCCCCAGCGTCAACCCCAGCTCCGCTACGGTCGGTCTGTTCGTCGGTGGCCTTCCCGTAGCAACTGCTCGACCTCGGCCAGACTGGGCAACCCTCGACGTCCGCCCCAATCGCGACATTTCAGCGCGGCAACGGCACTGGCGAACTCCAGGCATTCCAGCCAGGACCGCTTTTCCGCCCTGGCGTAAGCGTACCCGGCGTGGAATACGTCGCCCGCGCCAGTGGTGTCACGCACGGGCAGTCTGAAGGCGGGAATGTGCACGAGGTCACCCTCGTGCAAAGCCAGGCAACCCGCTTGGCCGAATGTCATGGCAACCCGCTGGGGACCCCTGGCGGCCAGATCGAACAGGGCAGCCGCTGGTTCACGCTGTCCAGTCAGATCGGGCGCGAAGAGTGTTGAGGAGATAATGTCACTGCAAAGTGGCACGAGTTCCGCCATACCCTCGCGGACGCTGCCCGCATCCAGAACGACAGGTATTCCGCGGCGGCACGCTTCCCGCGCGAGGACCATTCCCGCAGCGGGCTCGTGGCTGTCAAGATAGAGAAGATCGATACCCGCGAGCCATCCCGGGTCTACACGGTCGGGTGCGAGGTGGGGTAAATCACCGCGGGACCAGAAGATCCGCCTCTCCTGCCGATTCTCGTCCACGAGGAGGACGGCTTGTGGTGTACAGTGCCCCGGCTCGCTTGGGCAGCAGCCGATATCGACTCCGGCGGCGCTCAACTCCTCCCGCTGCAACTGCCCGGGCAAGTCGTCCGCCAGTGGCGTCACCAGCCGCACAAGCGCACCGAGTTTGGCCAGGGCCACGGCGGCCGTGGCCCCAGGGCCGCCGCCGCCGTGGAAAATTTCGGCAACTTCTGTCTTGCTGTCAGGCGGTGGCAAGTCGGTGAGAGGCAGGATGATATCGAAGGCGTTGTACCCCACGACGAGGATCTTCACGCGGCACTCCTTTCCCCTGCCCCGGGCTGGTAAACTGTGTTAACCTTTCTGCTCCATCGCCACCTCCGTTAGACTGCTGTACTACTTGTCTCGGAGAAGATCGAACCATGGAACAGTGCCTTTTTTGCGCTATCGCCGCCGGCGAGATTCCCTGTGACAAAATTTACAACGACGGGGAGATCTTGGCTTTCCGAGACACAAGTCCCCAGGCGCCGACCCACGTCCTGGTCATCCCGAAGCGCCACATCGCCTCGCTGGCCGACCTAACCCAGGACGATGCTGCGATCATGGGTCGGCTGGCCGTCGTCTCCTCGCACCTTGCAGCCGACCTGGGGCTAGACGCAAACGGGTACCGGTGGGTTATCAATTGCGGACCTGACGCCTGCCAGACAGTCCCCCACATCCATCTGCACCTGCTGGGCGGCCGACCACTCGGCTGGCCGCCGGGATAGCCTGGAGATCCAACCGGCACGCGTGTGTGCTTCACCTGGACCCGAGTCATATAGCCCGATTAACTCTACGTCCTTACGTCGCAACAAACGAGCGGACCACGAGATCCAACCGCCTCGCTGTGGTCCGCTCGTTCTTAACATCTGGCCCGTCGTCAGGCCAAACCGTAAATACCCCGACCCACTCGCTTGACCTTTTTGCTCGTGGACAGCGTCCGGCGCAAGACGTTGGCGAAATTCTTGCTTTTTGTCTTCACCAATTTCTTTTGCGTGATGGTGGCCAGAATATCCTGGAAGGTCATAGATTTCCCGTTCTTCTTGATCAAACCAACCACGACATCCTCGAGTGTCGCCTTGCCTCTGGTCCGCGGCGCAGCTCTGACCTTACCAACCTTCCTGGCAGCCTTTTTACGACTTTTCTTCCGAGTGGCCTTCTTAGCTGCCTTCTTTCTGGTTACCTTGCGCGTCTTCTTCCTGGTGGTTTTCTTGGCAACCTTCTTGCGAGCTTTGCGCACACTCTTCTTCTTGGTCCTTCTCTTCTTCCTGACACCGGCGGCAGAAATCGTACCATGCATCAATCGGTTAAGATCGGCTTCGATTATTTTCAGTGCCTTATCCAATTTCTTTTTCTTCTGCTCCAGTTGCTCCTTTTTCCCTTCCAAGGTCTCCATACGTTCCTTGGTCAAGAGAAGCTTCTTGATCTCTGCAATACTGAGATCAGTGGGAAGGATCTTCTTGAGACGAGCCATGAACCACCTCCATGTCACAGGATGGGGAGTAATTAAAAATGGTTATTACCTTGGTCCGGGCACCATATACCCATACCCAAACCTTGTCAACATGCTTAACCCGCATTATTCATGATGGTCGGTAACGAGGCGGAGAAATATTCTGATCAGGTCACGTGCTCGAAAGGACCTGCGAGGGAGACATACCCGGTGCGGTGGGTTGACCGACTAGGTCCGAGGACGCGTGTCCAGACCAGCATTTGAACTGTCGCGGTAGGACCTTCATGAATAATGCGGGTTAACTAGGATTATTCCGTTTCGTATTGATCCATGGGAACGGCCTGAGGCAGGTTGCGAATAGCTCGGACGAGTGCGGCTTCATCGTCGTTAATCGGTAAATCAGGCCAGTTGTCGCCGATCATGCCCGCTGAGTTACTGCACATCAAGTGCACGGATTCACAACATAAGCTGTGGCCGCCCATGCAGAGAGTATGGCCAATTTCGTGCAGGAGAACCTCGAGTGCGTATACGGGGTTGTTGAGGCTCTTCAAGACCCTTATACGCATCAGAAATGGGATGACCTGGTTGATCTTGTAAAGTCCACCGTCGTTCACTAGCTCCGCGATACCGTGGTTGGGAAACATGTCTTCATTTGTGAAGATGACTTCGATATCGGCATCGACAGGCTCAGCAACCTCGACGAGATAATCCTCACCCATTTTCTGGTTCCAGATCGCCAAGGCCTCCACCGCCAGCGAGTCCAACGGGAACGTGTGCGCATCGTTGAAGTTCGGTTCGATATAGACCGCCAGAGGGTATGACTCCCACTTCAGGAGTTGCTGGTTGGGCCGACCGCTGATGGTCTGATTTGTTCGCGTCATGTACATCATGAATGCCAGGAAATCACCATCGTATAATGCGGATGTGCAGTCCGGGTCGAGCCCGCGACGTGCGACGAGAACCAGTTCCAAGGGTTGCTCGGTTTCCACATCCAGGGAGTCGGTCCGAAAGTCGTAATAAGCATCGATGACGTCCGGACTCGAATTCTCGTCGAGGGTCGTGGTGGTGAGCACGTATTCGTCGATATCGCGAAAAGGACCGAGTTCGAACCAACCGTCGAGATTCGTCGATGTTTTACAGGTGTCACAACCGTAATCGACAATGACTCCGTGCAGAGGACTTCCGTTATGGTCCTTGACGAACCCTTGTAACAGGTAAGGAGCCGATATCAGTATCTGCAAGCCTGCTGGGTCCAGTGGGGAGAAAAGACCGGCTACGTCCTCTACCCGTACCGCCACCCAGACCTCCTGGCCTGGCAGGATCGCGGTGAACTCGTCGGACGTGTAA
>CBDURX010000243.1:0-4716 GCA_965369485.1 uncultured bacterium
GGAAGCAAATAGTGGGTCCAGGTTGGAGGCAGAAGGCCTTTCGGGCAGTCAAGAGGTCAGGGGTTCGATCTCCCTTGGTTCCACCAACTAAACCAAAGAGAACAAGGGACTTGCAGGAGATGCGGGTCCTCTCTTTTTGTCAAAAACCATTTTAGGTAAACAGCTAGGTAAACACGGTGACGAAAAAACGGCCGGGGTCAACCCAGCCGTCATCACCATTGTTTTCAAATTTGCGGTCCGCCTATTCCATCGCCACCGCCTTTTTCGCCCAATGGCAATGCAGATATACCTGGGAATATTGCAGCCAGGACTACGTAAAACTAGTTCGATTGTGTTCCTTCTTCGAAGATGAGTCGACGGTTCTTGGGAATGGTCTGTAGGAAACCAATCAAGGCTTTGGCGTTGGTCTCCAGAACCTGACACTTCAGTTTCCTGCCACTGGGGCCGAGGACGGCAGCGGTGAAGCTTGACGCGTGGGCGTCCAATCCGATATACCTGTGAACGCCACTCTGTATTCAGACTGGGAGAGAGAGCGGTGGTTTGTATTTGGGGTGAGGACGCCATGCCCCTATGATGCCTATCCGCCGGTGCAACCAGGGGGGGGGAAAGGTGCTTTGGATTTCCAGTTCGCAATTCCCATTCGCATCGAGAGACGGTAGGCCGGGGGCCTGGGATTGGTGCTCTGGACATCCTACCCGCGACCGTTGTTCTCGAACACCGCCTCTGATAGGGTCGAGTTCTCGAATTCGATTGCTCGCGTTTCGCGCATGATCCAACCATACAGGAGCACGCACTCATGGATCCATTCTCCGTCAAGTTCCTGATCTGGGCCACGGCGTTGGGCGGCCTCAGCGCCGTGTCGCTACCCCTCGGGTCCTTCTTCGGCCTGCAGACCCGCCCGCGCCCCGCACTCATCTCGATCCTCGCGGCCTTCGGCGCCGGCGCCCTCCTTGCCGCGCTGTCGGTGGAGCTGGTGGCGCCGACGGTCTTCGCTCTCGGCGCCGGCGACCAGGCCTCGCATGGTGGCGATCCTCACCGCAATTTCTACGCTCTCCTGGCCGGACTTGTCCTCGGCGGCATCCTCTACTTCCTGCTCGACCAACTCGTGAACGCCCACGGCGGTTTCCTGCGCAAGACTGCCACCAGCATCGCCTACTTCGATCTCGGCCCACGCCGGCGCAAGATGCAGCTGGTGCGGGACCTGTCGCGCTTCCCGTTGCTGCAGGATCTCGCCTCTGAACACATCGACACCCTGGTCGCCATGGTCAGATCGGTGACCTACATCGACGGCGACATCGTGGTGGCGCAAGAGCAGGATCTCCCCGGGGTCCTGTTCATCCTCGAGGGCAAGATCCGCGCTAGCCGGGACGGCGTCGTGGTGGGGGAAATGGGGCCCGGCGAGGTGGTCGGCGTGGCCCAAATCGTAATGGGGTTGCCAAATCTGGGAACCGGCGTGGCCGTGGGCGACGTGGTGGGGCTTTCTCTCTCTCAAGAGAACCTCGACAGGCTGCGCGAGATCGCGCCGCAGTTCGATCGCGCCTGCCGGGAACTGACGGCCGAGCGCATGGAACTCCTCCGCGGCGAGATGACCAGTCGCCGCGAACTGGCCGAACAGTGGTACGAGAAGGCCTCGCACGCGGTCAAGACCGGTTCCGCTCTTCCTAGCAGCGACCAGTTGCAGCGAGCCCGCGAATCTCATTCCGGAGCTCCCCTGGCCATCTGGCTCGGGATCCTGCTCGACGGCATCCCCGAGAGTTTCGTCATCGGCGCCGGCGTGCTGATCATGCTCCAGACCAGCGCCCAGAGCCTCGATACACTGACCTTTGGCGCCATCATTCCCTACACGCTGATCGCCGGCCTCTTCCTCTCCAACTTCCCCGAGGCGCTGGCCAGTTCGGCCAACATGCGCCTCCAGGGCTGGGGCAGGGGGCGAATTTTCTCGCTGTGGCTGTCGCTCATGATCATTACGGCGATCGGCTCGGGGCTCGGATTCCTGCTCGCCGATAGCCTGGGGCCCACGGGTCTCATCCTGGCCGAAGGACTGGCCGCCGGTGCCATGCTGACGATGATCGCGGCGGCCATGATTCCCGAGGCGGTCCACATGGGCAACGCCAACTTCGTGGGTCTGAGTTCGTTGGCGGGATTCCTGGCGGCCATTTCCTTCAAGTTGCTCGAGTAAGGACCGGTGGCCGGCCCTGTTCTTCCGGGGCGAGGCCGAGCATTCTGGTCCCTGCTGCTGGTGCGGACCATCGCGTTCATTCTGGAGCCGTCAGTGATCGAGCGGATCCTGTCGGACATTTCGCGATCCGGTGCGGAATACCAGATCCCACAAGGGACTGGAAACCCCGAACATGGCGTTGTGTTCGCGGTGGTGGTGGGCCTTGTGGTAGCGATGCAGGAATCTGAACCAGGGAACTCGAATCGAACCGTGGTGGCTGATAAAGTGGGACATGTCATAGATCAGGTAACCGGCCAGAAGCCCGGATATCAATGTCAGTGCGATGCCTGTAGGGAACAACAGTTCGAACAGGATAAAGAGCGGCACCGCGATGCCGACGCCTAACAGAGGGGGGAAAACCAGACGGCTGCCATCATAGGGATCGAAATGATGAATGCCGTGCGCCAGAAAATGAGCGCGGATCCCGCGCGGGCCGCGGGGCGGGGTGTGAAAACACCACCGATGGAGAACGTACTCCACCAGGGTCCAGACGGCAATCCCCGCTACAAACATGGTGGCCATCAGTCCCCAGCCCTGTTCATAGATGACGCGGGCCGAGGCCGGAAGAACCACGACCACTGGTAGCCAGATAGCCAACACCAGACGCCACGAGATGTGGGTCATGGCCTCGAGCCAATCGGCTCGGAAGATTCGCACCGAACCGGACCATCGACCCTGCTCTCGGGCTTGCAACCCCCGGATGGTCGCCTTGCGGATCGGGTCGTGCACCCACTCGAAATATTGATCTCCGAGGCCGGCGACCTGCTCGTACAGTGGCTGGCTCAAGTCGATACCGTCGGCGTCCATGAATTCGGGTGTCTGATTGGCGGTCTGATCGACCGGTATTGTTTCGGAAACACTGGACAATTGTCTTTCCTCCAATAGTCTGAGTGCGGCAAGCCTTTGGTAATCGAACGCGAATGGCAGCGCCGCAAGTGATTCTTTTATCCGCCTCCAATTCAGAGCGAAAGCTTCATCAGTCCGGCCAATCCCCGCACAAAACCGCTCGGTGGTGGCAACAGGGCGTCAAGTTCATCGGTCGTTTCGACCCATTCGCACAACCCGGGCAACAGGAGGAAGTCCAGCAAGCCGTTGAGGGCTTGCCAGCCGCCTACCAGGAGCTGCACCTCGCCATCCATCACCATGCTCCGATAGTCCATATTCGTGCTGCCGACAGTGAAGTAATAGATGATTTCCTCGCGCTCGCCCGGAGAGAGATCCGCCAGCATGGCCTCGACCAGCGCGACCCAGCCCGCGAAGAGCTGTTCAGGAAATTCACGTACGTTCGGGGCGCCCTCAGGGCCCCCTTTCGTGGAGGCCTGGCTGGCCAGGTACTCGATGTGGGCCCGGACGACGACAGCCAGTTCCGGCCGGGACATCAGCTGGCGCCAACCGGTACCCGAGGCGAAAAAATTGGCCTTGAGATGGATCTTGGGCTTCTCTTTCTCGTGGTCGGCGATATAACTCTCGGTATAGCCCAACGAATCGAGCTGCACCCGGGCATTGGCGACGGCCTCGTCAAATAACGGGTTGCTCGGAAACACGTCACTCACCCACGGGGGGCTGGTCTCCAGGGCCTGTTCGAAGCGTCCTGCGATGTCGCCCACGCCCTGGCGCGGCGCGTAGAGCCCCACCTTCAATAGACCACCATGGGCGGTGATGCGCGCGCCCATCTCCGCGGAGAAGACGATTAACCGCCCCAGCAGCCCGTGGGCCCGGGCCAGCGTGGGCGCAGCACCGCTCGGCGCCGAATCCTTCGTCGGCGCGACGACCATCACCTGGCACCCGCGCTGGGCGCTGCCGGCCAGCAGGGAGGCATAGACGTAGCTCTGCCACAAGGAGTCCGGCACCTTGAGCACCGAGCCCGGCGGCATCATGCTGTAGAGCACCGCTTTGGACACGTTGACGGTCTTGCGGTTGAACCCCGTCTCGTTGTGCAGTTGGAGCACGCTGCCGCTGTTCTCGATAAAGGCGGGAGTCCGGGCGTCGTGTTCATCTTGCAACATTGCATCGTATTCGAGCGGTTTCGGGATCGAACGCAGGGGGTAGGGGATCTCGTGGGGTTCGTAACCCTGGGACTCGAGCAATTCCCGAGCGGCATCCTTCACCGCCAGTGCGCCAGGACCTTGAATCATGATGGCCCGGTCCTCCCAGTTGGCCCCCACGTAGTGCTCGCCGATGCCCATGCCCGTGAACATGGCCGTGCCGCGGTAGGGGGCCTCCTCGGTGATGTCGTAGAAGGCGATCTTGCGGTGGTCCCGCATCATGTTGTCCGGGATCGGGATGATGCCCGCCACGTGCCAGCTGAAAAAGGACGGGTCCGCGGGATTGGTGATGTTGACATGCACCTTGACCAGGTTCTTCAGCCATTTATCGCCGTACTGGCTTCTGCCGAGGCGCAGCAGTTGCGAGTTATCGACAGCGGTCCGCAGCCGATCCTGGGTCTCGCGGAGCCTATTTTCCCACTCCGCGAAATCATCGGGCAGGCTCAGTTCGTT
>CBDURX010000244.1:0-4709 GCA_965369485.1 uncultured bacterium
TCTATGGTTGGCCCTGATCATTCATCATCCGCTCCTGCTTCATCCTTAAAAAACTGTGGTAGCGTCAATTTCGCCACTGCTCCCGGGCCATCGGAGCGATTGGTGAGACTGATATTGCCGCCCATCTTGTCCAGGAGGTTGCGGCAGATGGCCAGTCCCAGACCCGTGCCTGTGCTCTTGGTGGAAAAATACGGGTCGAACAGGCGGTCGGCTACATCGGCAGTCAGTCCCGGTCCGTTGTCCTCCCAGAACAAGGAGACCTCGGTCTCCGTCACCTCCCAGCGGATGCGGAGGCGCAGCTGATCCGTACCGCCGCAGGCGTCGATGGCATTCTCCATGAGGTTCCCCAGCACCCTCACCAGCGACTCCGCGTGGGCCAGCACCAACGGTACCTCGACCGGCGAGATCTCCACGTAAACTCCTGTGCCCGCAGTATCGGTGTCGGCCGTCTGGTACCGTGCGATCACCTTGCGCACGAGGAGTTGGAAATCCAGCGGTTCGCAATCCAGCTCGCCGGGCCGGCCGAGGAGGCTGAACTCCGTGGCGATGGAACGTAATAACCGGACCTGCTCCAGCACCCGTTCGACGGTGTCGGACACGATCTGATCCAGCTCGGGCGACTGGTCACGGTAAGCCTGCCACAAATGCTGGATGGAGAGCTGGATAGGGGTCAGGGGGTTCTTGATCTCATGGGCCACCTGGCGGGCCAGCTCTGCGTTCAGAGCTAGACGCTTGTTGTTGAGGAACTCGGTGACGTCCTCGAACACGATCATGGTGTCGCGCCGGCCGTCGGGCAGGGTCAGGGGCGCGAGCCTACCGCGCAAGGTGCGGCGGCCATCACTGCTGTGTAGTTCACCACCGGCCTGGGACCGCGAGCCGGCGATCTCCTGGAAGCTGGCCAGCAGAAGCGCGGCGCGCTTGGTGTTGTCGCTGTCGGATTCGTCGTAGAAACCCCCCAGGATCGTCTCGCCCGCCGGGTTCACAGCTACGATACGTCCCCTGGCGTCGAACACCGCCACGCCCACCGACACCCGGTTCAGGACGGTGGTCAGGAAACGCTCGCGCTCGGCGAGGCGGTCCTGGGCGCTGCACAGCTTGTCCCGCATCACGCGGAACGAGGCAGCCAGTGTGCCGACCTCGTCTCTGCCCGCCTCCGGCAACGGCGCGGCGAAATCACCTCCCGCCAAACGCTGGGTCGCTGTGACCAGGATCCGGATCGGACCGAAGATGTTCCAGGCCATCAGCAAAGCCAGCAGGACCGCCGCCAGCAGAATCAAGGACGACAGACCGGCCAGGTACAGGACCGTCTGCTCGCGCTGTGCAGCAAATTCGCGTCCCCGTGCGGGGAAGTCCACTCCCAGCACGGCCGGTACTGCCAGGCGACGCAGGGGAAGTCCCGTCTCCGCCAGCACCAGAGTCGGCAGAGCCACGCAACCGGTGAACGAGAGGCGTGTACCCGGCGTGGGATACAGGTAAGGGTGGAACGGATGCTCTTGCAGCCAGCGGATCATGAGCGGTGGCGCCAGCAACGGCGTCATCCTGGAAAAGACTCTCTCGGGGTGGCTGGCCAGGACTGCTTCGCCACCCACCCGCAAGGTCACCTCGCCCTGGACTATCTCGGCCAGGCCGGTCACCAGATCGCCGTCGGCGCGCTGGCGGTAGAAGAAGAAACCGTCGGCCCCTCTCTCGCCACTCTCCGGCAGGACGTCGGTCAGATCGATGGGGATCACGACCCCGAAGAAGAGTCCACTTTCATCGACAACGACCGTCAGCGGCGCCTCCCGCGCCGCCGCCAGCAACAGTGCCGCCTCGTTCGCATCCAGATCGCTGAGGGTCTCATCCAGCAACAGCTCACCATCCGCTGAGAACACCATGCCCTGGCGCACGGAGAACGGACCGAGAGGGCGTCTTCCCGCCAGCCGGTTGGCCAGCAGGTCAGCAATGTACTCGCTCTCGGCCAGGGCCCTCGCCTGCTCGGCCAGCATCCCCTTCAGCTGCCCCATGGCAGCAGTCAGGCCGTTGCGCGCCTGATCCCGGGCGTCACGGTCGATCCTCTCCAGGCTGAGGCGGTCGACGGACATGCCGGCCATGATCAGCAGCAACAAGCCGAGGGCAAGGTACCCCACCAGGAACCGTTCCTGGAATCCGAGCCGTGCGACAGTCGGTTCTCTTCGCAGCAACCGCACCAGCTGCCAGAGCAGACCCAACGCCCCCAGGAGCAGCAGGTCCACCAGCATGAGGCGAGACAGATCCAACAGGCGGTCGCCGAAGCCGGGCCGCTGCAGGCCGAGCAGAAACCCAGCCGGCTCGCTGCCACCCGCAGCCGGCGGCAGTTCACTCCAGAGGCAGAGGTAAGACTGTGTCTCCACCTGGACCACGCCCCAGCGCAGGCGCCCCTCCTGCAAGGCGGCAACGACCGGTGTGGAGCGGTCGTCTGGATAACCAGCCGGCCCCGCGTCGAGCCAACCACTCTTGTCACCCCGCAGCAGCAGCAGCGGCCGGTCCACCTCGGCGCGGGGGTGGTAACTGGTGATACCCGGTTGGGGCTGACTGCCCGACAACCTCGCCAACAGGGTGGAGATGCGTTGGGACTGCACCGGTAGCTCGATCCTGATCCAGCCGCGGTCGCCATCGCGAGCGATCTCGCCCCGCAAGAGTCGCTCTGCTCCCGTGGGATACCGCCGTTGCTCCGTCTGGAGTGTCACCTCCGCTTCAGGCACGCCCAGACCGGAACTCGTTCGCCACGGCGACCGCTCCCGAACCTCGTAGCCGAGATCCCACAGGAACCCGGAGGCGAATAGACTGGTGGTGTATCCTTCCTCGTCGATGATTTCCACCAGGCACGGCAGGCCGAGATCGCGAATGGCAGACCTACGCCAGAGGTCGTAAGCCGCCCGGTTGCGCCATAAATCGTCGGCCAGGAAGAGTTCCGTTGCAGTGGCGGCCGTGGCGGCGTCACTGGTGGCCATCTCCATCAACACGTCTTCCATCAGGAACTGAATCCACTCGTCCTGGGGCTGCACGATCTGCTCGCCCTTGCGCACCAGCCAGTTTCTCTCGGCCCGGTCATAGGCCTCCGCAAGCAGGGTGTAATTCCAGAGAACGGTCACCAGCAAGGGCACGGCCACGTACACCCGGCGCAACGGTACCCCACGGGTCCTGGCCAGCGGTGTGATCCACCACAGGAGCAGAAAAGCCAGCAGGAGAACGGCGCGGACCAGTGGCGCCACTCCGGGCTGGACCAAGGCCAGAACGGTCGCCCCCAGCAAGGCCGCCAGGGTGCTGGGCCGCGGCGCGGCGTACCATCGCCAGCGGCCGATGAGGAAAGCCAGCAGCCCGACGGCCGCGCCGGAGACCAGCAACAGGACCAGGTGCAGGGCCCAGAAGGTCATGAACCGGAACGGCACCTGCTGGCCGATGAGGCGGGGGTTGGCGTTCTGGACGATCTCGAAAACATACGCGCGCAACAGGAGCAGGACGGCGGCCGTCAGCAGGCCCAGTAAAAACCCGACTCCGAGGCGCCACCAGAACGGCTTGTCGCTTGTCGCTTCTTGCGGCCGCGCCGAGAGGAGTCGAACGCCGAGGAAGGCTGTGGCGGCGATCACCAGAGCGGTCAACAGTGCGTCGGCGGACGAGGCGAACCACCCGCCAGCCAGGGGAGTAGCGAAGTAGGCGGGGTCGATGAGGCTGGACAGTTCTGTGGGCAAGGCCGGTAACCGCTGCCCGGGAAAGGCCGGCTGGAACCACCGAAAGAAATCAACGCCGACGAGGAGCAGACGCGCCGCCCACAGCCCGGCCACCAGACCGGCCGCACCGCCGGCAGCCCAGCCCCAGCCGATGACGGCCAACGACCAGAACACGATCATCAGCAGGAGGCGTCGGGCACCGGCCTGATCCCGTTCCACACGCTGGGGGGGTAACCAGGCCGTGACCCGCAGAAACGGCTCTCCCCGTCCCGTTCCCTTGCCCAACGACAGGTCCCTGGTCAAGCGGAGACCGCGCCCGGCGTCCCCTCCCCACTGGTCGCGGTTTGGCCTGCCCTCCTGGAGCACGGTGGCGACGCAACGCACTCTCTCCTCGCCGGTAGCCGTTCCCGCCCACGACCCCACGTGAGACGTGGTCAGCCACTCCGTGGCGTCGGTCAGGCGTACTTGCAACTCCAGCAGGTCTGGAGCAGTGTGCGCGGTCCTCAGCGGCACGAAATGGCGCCAGTACCAACCCTCGGACCACCCCTGCAACATCCGCCACGCCTCGTCCCCGCCGCCGGCATCGGACGGTAGCGGCCAGGGCAGGGTATGCGCGTCCCAGGCAATTCTCTCGCCGTCCTGCCACAGGGTCAATGCCAGGGGATAACGATCGGCGGCTGGAAACCGGTCAGTCCACTGTTCGGACAAGCCGGCGAGCAAGTCGAACGGATCCCCGCAGGAGTCGTGCCGGGTGGCCTCCAGGGCGATCTCCGCCACTGCCGCCTCCAGCCTGACCAGCAGCATCTCCTGCCGATCCACGGTAGCGGCCAGGGCACGGTGTCCCTCCGCCACCCACGCCTCGGACTCCTCATCGCCCACGGATAGGCTGGCGCCGGCTGCCAGCAGCAGGGAGAGCTCCATCGTCAGCAAGACCCACAGCTGTGGTCGATGGCCAGCTCCTTGACGCCAACTCCACAGGGCCGCGGCGCCGGCCGCCACAGCCAATCCACAGAAGAGCAAAAG
>CBDURX010000245.1:0-4689 GCA_965369485.1 uncultured bacterium
ACACGACCTATCTGCTCGAGGTAGGCGCAGGTGTCCAGGATCTTTTCGGCAACAGCATGGGCACACCCATGGCGTCGTCTTTTATAACCGAGCAGCAACCCCCGGTTTCCATTGCGAACCTCGTGCCGCGCAAGGGGGCGGCCGGTTCGGTAGTGGTGATCAACGGTGATGGCTTTGACCCGGATCCGGCCCAGAACGAGGTCTCCTTCGGGGGCACAATCATTCCGGTTTCCCAGATCTCTCTCGACCAGGCAGTCATCGAGGTGCCGACCGACGCTGTGCCGAGCAATGTCGAGATCACGATCACGAACCTGACGTTGTCCCAGACGAGCAACCCGCTCACTTTCACAGTGCTGGAACCGGAAGAAATCGCCACCGGATTCGAAATTGCCACGGTGGACCTGTTCGCACTACCAAGGACGCTGGAAGTATCACCTGACGGCGATCACGTCTACATAGCAACCACGGCCGGCCTGTCGGTGGTCGAGGTGAGCGATCCCGGTTCGCCTGTCCACACGTCGGTCGCGATCGATGGTGGCCTGAACAGCCTCGATGTCACGCCGGATGGTCAGCACCTGTTCGCCATCGGCTCGACCAGCGAAAAACTCTACCGGTTCCAGGCCGATCCAGTCTCCTTGCTCAACGAGATATCTCTCGGAGATGTACCGCGGGGCGTGACTCTGTCTCTCTCCGGTCGCCGGGCTTTCGTGGCGATGGATACCGACGAGATCCAGATCTGGGACGTCGAACCGGGCAGCGCCACTTTCGAGCTCCAGGTCGGGTCCCTGACCTCACCCGACCCCGACCCCAACTTCTTGGGCAAGATGGCCACTGATCCGGCGGGCAACTACTTATTCGCTCTGGCTGGCGCCGGTAAATTACTGGTCTTCGACCCCGTGACAGAGACCCTGCTGCACGATGTGCCGGTCATGCCCAATCCGAGAGATGTCGTTCTGGATCCGGCGGGACAGCTGGCCTACGTCACCGATAGGGACGGTTATCTCTCGGTGGTGTCGCTCACGAGTTTCACGAATCTTCTGGACATTCCGACCGGGGGCGGGCTCAAAGGCGCCGCGGTCACGGCCACCGGTTCTTTTGTCTGGGCAGCCAATCGACAGCTGAACTTTCTGGACGTGATCGACCTCCGTCAGAGCTCCCCTACTTACCTCACCATTGCTACCCGGATTCCGCAGCGGGTCAACCCCGTTGACGTGGGTTTCTCACCCGACGGCATCTATGCCTACTCCATTGTGGAAACGGAGCAAAAACTGGTCATCATGGCCAAAGGAACTGGACCTGTGCTGGCTTCACTGTCCCGTTACGCCGGTCCAGTTGACGCGAGGGTTGTCTTGGCTGGAACAGGGTTCACTGGAGCCACCGTGTCGTTCAACGGCATGGACGCGACGGTCGAGAACTCCAGCGAAACCTCGATCACGGCCATTGTGCCGTCAGGAGCCACCAGTGGGCCGGTCACCGTCGTCGGGTCTGTTGCCGGCGGAGGTGTCCAACACCCTATCGTTCGAAGTGCTCGGCGCCTCTCCGGCGGGAGGCCTGCGCCTGGCCGCGACGACCCAGCCAGGCGAAGCGCCGCAGCTGACGGCGGCTATTGCGGTTGCCGCCGATGGTAATCTAGTTGCAGTCGGCGGCGAGGCCGGTCGAGTCTATCTCATGGACACTGACCCCGGCAGCCCCGACTTCAACCAGTTCGTAGCCGACCCGGCGGTGTTGACCACCTCGATCGACGATATCGCCATCTCTCCCGATGCCTCGGTAGCCTATGTGATCTCCAGCAACGAGCCGGACGTGCCCGTCCTGGGTGTCGATCCGGACGAGGCGACATTTGGCGAGGTGATCCGGACTATCACCCTGGATGCAGGTTCCCCAGCCAGCGTGGCCGTCAGTCCCGCGGGGGATTACTTGCTCGTCGCCGATCCGGTACTGACAAGTGTCCACCTGGTGAACCTGATCACCGATGTCGTGACTTCGGCCGATATCCAGAACGCTCTACCCGATTTGAATGGTCAGGTGGGGGAAATGGCCTTCCATCCCGGCGGCGCCTACGCCTATCTGGCTGTCCGTGACGAAGATCCTGCGGCGATCATCGTCCTGGATACCGATCCCAACAGTGCAGGATTCGGAACCATCGCAGGTTCTGTTTATCTGCCTGCAGATGGCCCTTCCCCGGAGCCGGTGTCACTCTCCTTCACTCCGGATGGCAATAATTGCTACGTATTACGGAGCTGGCAGGTCGTGGCCGACAATCGCGCGGTCGTCAAGCTTGACACCTCTCTACCTGACGCACCGGCTTTCGAAATGACCATCAATTTTCCCACGACCGCCGCGCCCATGGAAGAGCGGTTGCTGGTTTCTCCTGTCGGCGATCGTGCCATCTTGAACATACGCGACGACGGGTTCTTCCTGCTGGACCTGTCCTCCTTTGATTTCCTGAACCAGCCGGATATCGCGGCTGACGGCGCACCACTCGACTTCGCCTTCGGACCCGACGGGTCTCGATTGTACCTGGTGAGCACGCAGGACGACGTGCTGTCCATGTTTGATTTCCAGACGGAGCAGCAGATCGCGGTGATATGGGGGGATGACCAAACCGGTGTGATCGATCAGCCCCTGGATTCGTCGCTGCGCGTGCGCGTCACCGAAGTTGCTACCGGGCAGGGGTCGAGTGGTGTGCCGGTGACCTTCGAGGTGGTTTCCGGAGGCGGCCACTTCATCGTCGAGGACCCACTGGCCATGCCGCTGACGCTCGTCGTCAGTACCGACGCATTCGGTTATGGTCAAGTCGACTTCAACCTGGGACCGTTCGAAGGCGAACAACAGGTCCAGGCAACCGCTCTGGGCGTGACCGGTTCACCGGTTTTATTCACGGCGACTGCCAGCGTGGATCCCGAGACTCTGCCACTCACGCTGGTCGAAAGTCTCCTGGCTCCGCCAGCGGGCGACACCGAAGTCAGCGTGACCACAGCCATCCAGGCGACATTCAGTCGTGCCGTCGACCCGGTCACGGTGACCTCCATGTCCTTCTACCTCTCCGACGATGGTGGATCGACGGCAGTGCCGACCATCCTCGGTTTCGCCGACGAGAATCGTAAAGTATCGCTGACGCCCGTGAATGAACTGGCTTACAGCACAATCTATACGCTGGTTATTGGCTCGACGATTGCTGACCTCAGTGCCGGTTTACTGCAGAACCCCCAGCAGCCGATCTTTACGACCGAGAGTGCGCCTCTGGCGCCGACCCTGGATGCGATAAGCCCCACCAGTGGTGCGGTACTCATCGACGTCGTGCTGTCCGGGGTGGGTTTCGATCCGGTTCCCGGTCTCAACGAAGTGTGGTTCAATGGTGTTCAGGCCACGGTCACTAACGGTGCGACTGATTTTCTCAATGTATCGGTACCACTGGACGCCACGACGGGGGAGGTTTACGTTGTCAGTGGCGGCCAGCAATCCAACTCGCACATCTTCACCGTGCTGATTCCGAGTACGTCCCCACCCGTCGAGGTTCTCGCCAACGTCGGGACGGGATCCGCCACCCGCAGCGTGACCATTGCACCTGATGGGGTCATTGCTTACGCGGTGTCACCAGAAGCCGACCTGATCATACCCCTCGTGCTCGAAACCCTCACGACCCTGCCAGGTATCCCGGTCGGCGATCAACCCTGGGCAATCACGGTTCACCCCAATGGCAATTACGCATATGTAGCCAACCGTCTTTCGGGAGACGTGTCGGTCATCGACCTTCGGAGTGGTTCTGCAGATTTACACCAGGTGATCAGCACCATGGAGGTCGGCCTGGTACCAATCGACGTGGTGGTAACACCGGCGGGTGACAGGGTTATCGTCGCCAATTCCGGATCCAATGACCTGAGCATCATCGACAGCGACCATACCAGCGAAACCTTCAACAGTGTGATTTCGTCGGTGGGCATGGGATCCGCCTCGCGGTCGCTGACCATCTCGCCGGACGGTGCGCGAATCTACGTGGGCACCGACAACGGCTACCTTGTTCTGGACACGGTCGATTACGGAGTGCTCGCCGGTGTAGCCACTGGATCGGGAACCAGAACCCTCACCATTTCACCTGACGGAGCCTTGCTCGTGTTGGTGGACACGCAGGGTGATATCTGGATCTTCGACATTGCGCCCGGAAGCGATACCGAGAACCAGGTTCTCGCAGGCGTGGGTACGGGGTCCGGCGCCAGGATCGCAACCGTGAGCCCCGACGGTGCTCTCCTGTACGTGGTACCCGAGGAAAGCGACGTCATCGAGGTCTACACCCTCGACATCGGCATGTCAATTGGGGCCATGAATCCAGATGCGACGGGAATAGAAACCACACTGGAATTCGTCACTGCCTTGACAGTCGGCGAGGATCCGCAAATCGTCGCCTTCGAGCCCGAGACCGGATCGCTCATCGTGCCCAATGCCGGTGACAACACCATTTCCATCATCGTCGAGGAGGGCACCGTCATCCCGCTGGACCACGGAACGGTCACTGGGCAAGTGTACGCCAATTGTGCGGGGCCGAGCGCGGGTCTGGACGATGTGATGATCGACGTGTACAGGAGCGGCAGTGGCACTCTGACCGCCAGCTTGCAGGCCAGCGCTCTTGGCAACTACGCGGCCGAGATGATCCCAGGCGCGGAGATCCACTACTACCTCGAGGCACAGGAC
>CBDURX010000246.1:0-4684 GCA_965369485.1 uncultured bacterium
CAACTCTTGCTCCTGACCGGACCGTCCCACATCACGGCCGCCGGACGGGAGCGGTTGCTCGCGGATGGCTACATCCGATCCGAGGACGAGCCGGAACGTATGCACCGGCGATACCTGGATATCGTGCGCTCGCTGGACGAGGAGCCAGCCACGCGCGTGTACGACGCCGCCCGACTCTTCGATCAGCTGAACGATCCGGAACAGCTCCTACACCTGGACGGCATTCACCCGACCGACCTGGGGCATGCGGTGCTGGCCGCCCAGCTGGCCGAGTACATCGACCGGCACTACCGGGGCTCGCCCTTACCGGCTATCGATCCGGTCGGCCTGAGTCTGGTCGTCATGGCCCAATCCAGAGCTGCCACGAACCAGTGGGAAGAGGCTTTGGCGCTGTACCGCCGGGCCGTAGAGAGCACACCGCAGGAACGCGGTCCCCGTCTGGGTCTGGCCTGGCTTCTGGCCACCTGTCCGCATGAAGAGTGGCGGGATGGGCGGCAGGCCATGGCGCTGCTTGAACCGTGGCAAGACGCTGCCGATCCTTCTTCGCAATTCTTGGATGTTCGCGCCGCGGTTCTGGCCGAAACCGGCCGCTTCGAGGCGGCCGTTGAATTGGCACGGGAAGCCTTACGCCTTTGTGAAGTGCAGGGTCACGCGCCCAGTTCATATGTCGAGGGCGTCCGGGAGAGGTTGGCGTTGTACGAAGCAGGCCAGCCCTATCGGCTACCTGAGCTGCCGCAACCTTAGCCTGGGTCAGCCCGGGAGGAGCCGTCGTGGGCGGCAAGGGCAAGCATATGCCGTCAGGGCACCGACCGAGTGCGGACGATTCTGCCGGCTCGACCGCTCTGACACTGCTGCCGGTCAGGCAGGTCTGGTTCGTGTTGGGGGCGGCCCTGCTGATACGCATTGCCTACTGGTTCCTCTACAGCCGCACGCCGTTCTTCAACGCTCCGGTGGTCGACGCCTCCTTCTTCGACATCTGGGCCCAGAGCATTGTCGCCGGGCGTGATTTTCAGCCTGACGTCTTCTTCAAACCACCACTCTACCCGTACGGATTGGCCCTCGTGTTCAAGACGTTGGGTCACCATCTGACGCCCGTCTTCGTCTTGCAGACCTTGTGCGGTATCGCCAGTAGCCTGCTGGTGTTGATGCTCGGCCGCCTGGTCTTCAACCCCCGCATCGCGTTGATCGGGGCGCTGGCCGCCGCCCTCATGCCTATGTCGCCGTTCTTCGAGTTGCAGCTCCTGGCCGAGTCGTTGACGACGTTTCTCTCCTTGCTGGCGTTGTTGCTCATCCTGCTGACTACCCGGCGTCCGGGTTCACCGACCCTGTGGCAGTTGGGGGTGGCCGGTGTAATCCTGGGTGTCGCCGCCCTGGGCCGGCCCAACCTGCTGCTGCTGCCGCCTCTGGTGGCGGTCTGGCTCTGGTTCCCCTCGCGCTCGCAAGATCCGGCAGTTACGGGTCGCTCGCGCCTGCGGCCGGCCGTCGTCCTGCTGGCCGGCGCGATCCTGGCCGTCAGCCCGGTGACCCTCCGCAATCTGCGGGTGGGCGGAGCTATGGTGCCGGTCTGCGCCAACTTCGGTGTTAACCTCTGGACCGGTCACCATGCGGGGGCCGATGGGACCTCTCCCATACCGGTGGGCGTGCAGTGGGACGATCTACAGCTGCGGTGCCGGCAAGCCGGCGCGGGGTCGGCGGTGGCCTCATCGCGGTTTCTCACCGGGGAAGCCGTGCAGTACATGCTTTCCCACCCGGGACGCACCGCGGCTATCACCGTGAAGAAAGCCGCGGTCATGGTGACCGCCCTGGAGATCCGCAACAACATCGGTGCGGCCTTCCTGGCGCGGGAGTACGGGATTTTCCTGCTGGGGCGCTGGTGGCCCGGGTTCTGGCTGCTGGGGCCGTTCGCCATCCTGGGGTTGTGGGGAGCGCGTCGCTGGGGCAGGCCAGGACAACTGCTCTGGCTGTACGTGGCGGTCCTGTTCCTGTCCGTGTTGCCGTTCTTCGCCAACGCCCGTTTTCGCCTGCCGCTACTGCCGGTGCTGGCGCTCTGGGCAGCCGCTGGCTGGGACCATCTGGTGATCGCAGTGGGTGAATGGCGCGCGGGCCGTGACAGTGCCGGGAGACTCTGGCGAGGGCTGGCCCTGTTGGCCATGGCTTTCCTGGTGGTCAACATCGACTGGTACGGTCTGGACCGTCCTGTCCGGTTCGCCCGGGATCATTTTTATCTGGGGACCATCTTGGACAAGGGATACGACGGGAAGTCGGCAGACCCCATTGCGGCCTCCAACCAGTTCCGCCGCGCGCAGCAGTTGAACGGGTTCGACCCGGATTTCCCCGAACGTCACGGTCAGCAGTTGCTGAGTCTGGCCCGTCCGTTCGCCCACAGGGCCGAGTTGCGCCGTGAGGGACGGTACTGGCGGGCGGCCATCGCTTACTCCGATTCTGCCGCCGGTTACTTGACGGCGGCGGCGGCCCTGCACCGCCGCGCTGCGGAGCTCTTTCCACGTTCCTTCCGCTCCCACGCCAACGCGGGGAGTTGCCAGCTGTGGCTTGGTGATGGCCACGCCAGCCGCGCTCAGGAGGCTTTGGCCGGGAGTGACACGAGTCGCGCCCGGGACGAGGCTCTCGAGGCTCTCGAGCGTTACGCTGAGGCCGGTCGCGCTTACCAGGAAGCCCTGGTAATCTGGTCGGCCTTCCCGGAGGCGGCGGCGAACCTGCCGCTGTGCGTGGAACGTATCCTCGCTTTGCCGCCGCTCACCGGTACGATCTCTACATACCAGGAGCGGTTGCGGCAGTGAAAGCTTGACATCCCTGGAAAATCGCCTAAATAGGTTCTGATTCTCGGCTTCCGATATCCGCATCCCGTGCCGATCGGTCGGCACATTTTGGGTTTCAGTTCCAGAAGGGTTACTCATGATCGTTGGAGTTCTCCAGGAGACGTTTCCCGGTGAGCGTCGTGTAGCTGTGATCCCAGCCATGGTCCCTTCCCTGACTAAAGCGGGCTTGGATGTGCTCGTGGAGGCCGGCGCCGGCACAGAAGCTCGGTTCCCTGACGCCGAGTACCAGGGAAAGGGCGCGCAGATAGCCTCCTCGCGCAGCGAGGTGTTCCAGAAGGCGGACATCATCTTGCAGGTGAGATCGCCTGGCGCCAACCCCGACCGCGGCAGCGAGGACATAGCCAATTTTCGCAGCGGCCAGGTGATCATTGGACACCATGAGCCCATGACCGAGCTGGAGCCTCTGCAAGCCTTGGCAAAGAAAGGCGTGACCGCCTTTTCCATGGAGTTCATGCCGCGCATCACACGCGCTCAGAGCATGGACACGCTCTCGTCCATGGCCACCATCGCCGGCTACCGGGCAGTTTTGCTCGCGGCCGAAACCCTGCCGCGCATATTCCCCATGCTGATGACCGCCGCCGGAACGCTGGCTCCGGCCAAGGTGTTCGTGGTCGGCGTCGGTGTAGCCGGCCTGCAGGCCATCGCCACCGCTCGCCGCCTGGGCGCCGTGGTGGAGGCTTACGACATCCGGCCCGCCGTGGCCGATCAGGTGCGCAGCCTGGGCGCCAAGTTCGTCGAATTCGACCTGCACATGGAGGAAGCCGAGGACAAGGGCGGATATGCCAAGGAGCAGAGCGAGGAGTTCTTGCGCCGGCAGCAGGAGGAGATGGCCAAGAGCGTGGCCGCCAACGACGTGGTCATCACGACCGCCGCCGTTCCGGGTAAACAAGCGCCGATCCTGGTTACCGCCGACATGGTCAAGGGGATGACACCGGGCTCGGTGATCGTGGACCTCGCGGCCGAGCGCGGCGGAAACTGCGAACTGACCCGACCCGGCGAAACGATCGTCATCGAGGGCGTGACGATTCTCGGGCCGTTGAACATGGCTTCCGACACCCCCATGCACGCCAGCCAGATGTACGCCAAGAACATCACCACCTTCCTGCTCGCGATGGTCGAAGAGGGCCGGCTGAAGCTGGACCCGGCGGACGAGGTGATCCAGGGGACCCTTCTGTGTCAGGACGGGGAAGTGGTCAACCCGCGGATCCGCGAGGTAATGGGCCTCGGCCCAGTGGCAAGTGAAGGCAAAGGAGAGGCGGAATAATGGAAATGTTCGTCGCCGCACTGACGGTCTTCGTTTTGGCGATCTTCATCGGCTTCGAGGTGATCACCAAGGTGCCGCCGACTCTGCACACGCCACTCATGTCGGGGTCAAACGCCATTTCCGGAATCACCATAATCGGTGCCATCCTGTCGCTCCATACCGGCAACACGCTGTTGATCCTGGTTTTAGGTGTGGCCGCGCTTGTATTCGCGACCATCAATGCGGTCGGTGGATTCCTGGTGACTCACCGCATGCTCGACATGTTCAAGAAGAAGTAAGACTCAGCCAAAGGGCAAAAATGTGAGAGAAGAATTTCTTATTCCCGAGGCTTGGGTGAACCTTGCCTATCTGTTCGCGGCCTGTCTGTTCATCGTCGGTCTGAAAGGACTGGGTCACCCGCGCACGGCCGTCCGCGGGAATCTGCTGGGCGCGCTGGGCATGTTCATCGCCATCGTCGTGACCCTGCTGGCCAAGGGACTCGGCTTCCAGTACATCGCCATCGGCGTGGTTGTCGGATCCGTGATCGGGGCGGTGGTGGCCCTCCGGGTGCAGATGACCTCCATGCCCGAGATGGTGGCGTTGT
>CBDURX010000247.1:0-4661 GCA_965369485.1 uncultured bacterium
CTCAACCCCGCGTACTGCTTGTACTTGTCCTCGTAAAACCGGGCCCGGTCGCTGTTCCCCATGCTCTGTTCCTTGGCCGAGGCCTTCTGGCACGCCTTGACCAGCTGGGGCAACACTTGTTCCCTCACCGTGGGACACTCCTCGAGGGTGTGCTCCAGGGTCTCCACGGCGTTACGGTAGTCCTGTACTCCGATGTGGATGACACCGAGGTTGAACAGTATTGCACAGTCGTCCGGGGCGAGAATCGAGGCCCGCATGTACTGTTGCCTCGACTGCTGATAATCCTTCAACTTGGCGTAGGTACGGCCCAGACTGGCGTAATCAGCCGCCTCGGCCTCTTCACCACGCACGTTGATGAGCAGGATGAAGGTGTCCCTGGCCTTGTCCAGTTCGTCTATTCCCATGTAGGCCGTGCCCAGACCACGCAGGGTGTTCACGTGGGTCGGGCACACTTCCAGAATGGATTCCAGACGCGGCACTGCCTGGGCCCAGCTCTTATTCTTGAGAAACTCGAAGGCCGAGGCATAAGCCAGATCCGCCTCCTGCTGCTGTCCGGGCAAGCAATCGGCCTTCACCGAGCCGGCCGTGGCGAAAATGCCCGCCACGATCACCGCGACGATGAGCCAGATCGTGATTGAGAATCTCGTCTGGTGCACAAGGCAACCTCCTTGCAATCGCAGGGGGGAAATAACACGGTAATAATAAGCAACCCGGTTGACCCGGGCGTTCGGCAAGTTAACAATCTGCAAGCAGAGTGTCAATTCCTCATCCCGGGTCCCTCGGCACTACCCCCAGTCGTAACAGCCCTTCCAGTACCCCTCCGGCCACGGCCAGACACTTGTCCGATACTTGGCTGGGATCCACTGCTGCACCACGCGGGTCCACATCTCCAACCTTAACCCCGGCCGAAAGTTCCGCCTGGGGGTGGACCAGTCCGCGCAATAGGCCGTCGATCCGGCTCCGGACCGCCAGACCATCCACTGTTGCCACAGCTTCACCGGATCGGACCAGGTCGCCGATGCGCTTCAGTGGCTGCAACCGCCCGTCAGCAGGCGCTCGCAGGACGCGCTGTCCGGCTACACCCATCACCGCACCGGGAGTACCCGTGTTGGGCAAGGCCTCGCCCTCCCTCAGCAGTTCCCCCAGTCGTGCCTCCCGGTGGGTTTCCACCACGTAGACGGCATCACACCCGCACCGGAATCCAGGTCCCAGGCCGATAACCGGCGTCTCTCCGACAGGCAAAGGAATAGGTGATTTCTTTGTCATCCGCGCGTCCACCACTACGGCCGGCTGCAGACGTGGTATTTGGTTTCCCGACGGATCGATGCAAACCGCGACCTCGCCCGCGCGAAACGCCGCCGCGTCCGGTGAATACAACTGGCCGGGGATACCTTCCACGTATGCGCGGTCACTGTAAACCACCTCGGCGAAGACGACGAGGCGCCGCACGGCCACAGGAGCTGTGATCTCTGCCATCACGACCCGATATCCGCAACGTATCAGTCGCCAGGCGACCCCGGAAGCCAGCTCTCCCGCGCCTTGTATCCAGACGCAACCTCGGTTGCCGTTCATGATTTGCCTTGCCGGCGCCGACGAGGATGTTGCTGCAGGCGGTACAACCCCAACGGCTCCCCTTCCGCGGTGGGAATCCAAGCGGCGCCACGAACCACGGCCAGGATCTCGGCCAGGATGCTCAGAGCGATCTCGTGAGGTGTCTCGGCACCAATAGCCAGGCCGACAGGTATGACCACCTCAGCAAACCGAGCTTTCCAGGTAGGATGGGCGGCGAAGCGTTTCTGCAGAACCTTGGCCTTGGTCTTGCTGCCGATAACCCCCAGGTAACTGACCTTTTGGTCGGCAGCCGCTTCGGCCGAAAAGATTGCCTCGAGGTAGTCCCCATCAAGCTCGTGGTTGCGGCTGGCCACCACCATCACAGTGCGTGAGGTGGGACGCAGTCTTTCCGCCAACTCCGCCGGCTCGTCACTACAGGTGTTGGCCTGTTCCAGGTCGACCAGGAAATCTCGCCTGTCGTCAACCACGGTGAACCGAAAGGAGAGGGGCGCGCCCAGTTCCAGCAAGGCCCTGCCCACGTGACCGGCACCAATAATCCAGAACGGCGCCGCAGCCGTCACCGGCTCCAGAAAGAGTTCCACTTCCCCACCACACACACCAGTATCTCCATCCAGGTTAAGGCACACGCGCCGGCAGAGGCCGTCCGCCAGGACGAGCTTGGCTTCCTGCAAGACGTGGGCCTCCACACCACCTCCCCCTACACTGCCAGTCACGCTCCCGTCGCCCCGCACCACCATTTTGCTGCCCACTTGTCGCGGGACCGAACGGGCGGTGCGAATGACGGTGGCCACGACCCCCTCTTCACCGCGGGCGATCATCTCGGCCAGCAGCGCGTACAGCTCGGGAAGATTTCCCTTACCTTTGATGGTCACGATGTCTCCTTTCCCTCCGGTGTCGTATCTGCCCCACGCAGGGAAGCCGGGTCGTCGTAGTCCGTGACGACGACGGGGTCGTCCAGCGGAACCTTCACCAGTTCAGCTTCCTGGCCACGACCGGTGGCCGCCAGCAGCCAGGTTCGCAGGGAACCGGTCGGTGTGGTGCGCCGGAGTTCCGCGATCAGGGCCTTTGGTAAAACGACTGGGTGCCCCGGCCGCCCCTGATATTCCGGTACGATGACGGCTGCGGGATGCTGTCGCGCCTTTTCGGCGATGATCTGGACGACCGACGGAGTGACCCCGGGCACATCCACGGGGTGCAGCCAGAAACGTTCCGCTGGCGGCACCAGCGCGGTGGCGGCGGCGGCCACGGTATGACCGGTTCCCGGCCCTTCCTCACCTATTATCCAGCGTACAGACGGCAGGTCGGCCAGCAGTGGCGCATAGAGTGGTTGCAGTTCGTGGGTGGTCACCACGCTCACCGACCGACCCGAACCGAGGTACAGCTCGACGATGCGCCGCAGAAAACAGGTGTCGTCCCCGGGCAAACGGCACAGACCCTTGGGATGCCCCATACGGTGCGAACTCCCACGCGCCAGCACGATGCCCCATTCCCGCTCAGACACCACCTTCAGCCTCCCCGGCATCGGCACGGTAAGCCGTCTGGAACCGTGGTTCTCCACGGCACAGCTCGCAGAGCACCACGATCGGGACCCTGGCCTCGGTCATGACTCGATCGAGGAAGGTAAACAGGCCGATGCTGTCGTCGACGTCTTCCAGTTGCGTCAGCACCAGAACCGTCGGCACACCGTGCGGGATCCTCTCCAGGTAACCGCCAGCTCCGGCCAGGAGGCGGAACATGTGGTTCCAGGTGAAGAGGTCGGCAGTGGTGGGGCCCAAGGCCCATGGCAGTGGTAACACACCATGGCGATGTAACACCTCGGCCGTGGGCTCTCCCACAGCCGCCAGCCCCATCACCGGAACCGCCAGGGATGTGTAAAGCGGCCAGACGGGTTCGCCTTGTCGGTGTAGCTTTACTGGCCGCCCGGCGCTGCCGTCACTCTCCACCAGCATGATTCGTTCGGAACATTGCCGGCCCAGACGCAGGACCTGAGGAGCGGTCAGGCCCAGCCACTTGCCGTCTGCAGCGAGACCGTCCCGCACGAAGACGGCTTCGCCCTGAGGCGCCGAAGCGCCTTCACCGATATCCGCCCACTCCCAAACCTCCAGATACGGCCAGTGTAACGGCTCTGTCCGCGTCGTAGTGGTCACGGTCACCGGTATTTTCGCCTCACGGTAGAATCCGGTCCAGGCTGCAAGGAGGGAAGTCTTGCCACCGCCCCCGAAAACAGAGATCACGTGACCACCTTCACGAGGCAGAAATGCGTGCCAGGGTTGCAGAAACTGATATTCCATGACCGGTATCCCTCAGCTATCTTGAGCTGGCAGCAAGCGTTTCCTAATCATCGCGTAAGCGGGATCGCAAAGCGCATCAATGATGCGAGTGAAACTCAGCTTTCCGCCTTCAAGAGGGACGCATACCACTCTTCCAGACGAGCTACCATTATTTCGCGAGTGAATCGCTCACGCACACGGCGGCGACCGGACTCGCCCCATTTGCGGGCCAGTGCGGTGTCGTTTTGCAGCTCCACGAGTGCCGTCGTCAGCGCATCCACATCCGCCGGCGTCACCACTCTGCCGGTCTCTCCGTCCAGGTTGACTTCGGCAACCCCCGTGGGCAAGGCGGTGGAGATGACAGGCAAGCCGGCGGCCATGGCTTCCAGCTGAACCAAACCGAATGTCTCGCTCTGCAGAACGCTCGGCAGGATCAGGGCCCTCGTCGTGCTCATGGTATGGCGCAACTGGGTGTCCGACAACTCCCCCACGAATTTCACACGGTCGTAAAGGCTGTCCCGCTCGACTTGCTCCATCAGATTCCTGAGCAAGGGACCACTGCCGACAATCACAAGCTCGGCGCCGGGAACCCGGCCGATGGCTTGCAACAGCAGTGAGAGCCCTTTGTAGTAGACCAGGCGGCCGACGAAGAGAAACGGCCCCGTAACGCCGCTGTGCACGGATTCCCACTCTTCCAGGGCGATGCCGAAGGGGATTACGGTGACCTTGTCGCGCCAGCGGGATAGCCGTGGCGAATGCCGGCGCAAGGCGGTGGAGGACACACTGATGCCGGCCGCGCGATTAAGACACGCCGCGACT
>CBDURX010000248.1:0-4657 GCA_965369485.1 uncultured bacterium
CACTCTCAGCGGCAACCAGTTTGTGGGTAACAGTTGCAGCGACAGCCTGAACGGCAACTGGGGGGCGGGTCTCTATCTGGAGGGAGCAGAGCTATCCAGCGCGAACGACGTTTTCCAGAACAACGGCAGCGCGGCCGAGGGCGGGGCCATCGGCATGCGACAAACCGCCTTCACGGCCAGTGATCTGACGCTTACCGGCAACCGAGTACAGATAAACGGCGCAGCGGTTCGCGCCGACAGTTCCCAGATCGATCTCCGCAATGCGAAGGTGAAGGACAACCGATCTTCCGCCAACGGCGGCGGTCTCTATACGAATTTCGGTGTGGTTTCGCTGTGGAACGTCATGTTGACCGGCAACCAGGCCACCAACATGGGCGGTGGCGCCATGATCATGAGCCCCACCGACGGCTGCGTGGAGAACAGCCTGGTGGAGAACAATATGGCCGGCTTGATGGGCGGCGGTCTCTTTGTCTCCGGTATCAGCAGTTACGACGTGCGCAACAACCTGGTCACGGCCAACACGGGTGGGGGGCTCGTCTGCCTCGGTGACGGTATGACGGCGGATTACAACGATGTTTGGGACAACAACGGTGACGATTATGGTGCCGGGGTCCCCGGTCTCCACGACCTAGCCGTCGATCCGCTCTGGTTGGATCCGGAAAGCGGCGACTACGGGCTGGCCTTGCACTCGCCCTGTCTGGACCGGGGTGATCCCGACCCGGCCTGTGCCGACCCGGACGGTTCACGGGGCGACATCGGTCCACTAGGCGGTCCTTACGCCCAGAGTGTGGCGCCGGCAGCGGTGGCCGGGGCGACCCTTACAGACGAGGGCAACGGCAGTTTCACCCTGTCCTGGACCCCCAACCAGGAACCGGACGTGGCCCAGTACGTGGTCTACCGGGACACGTCGGAGGTGTTCACGCCCTCGCCGGACAGGGTCCTGGCCACCCTGGACCATCCGGACGCTACCTGGACGGACACGCCCTCTTACGCCTGCTACTACTTGGTAGTGGCACTGGATACGGACGGGCATGTGGGTGGCTATTCCCTACGCCTCACCACTTCACCCGTCACCGCGGTGGGCGATGAGGATCTGCCTACGGCCCTGGCCATATCGCGTGTGGTGCCCAATCCGTTCAATCCCCGCACCACGATCTGGTACGACGTCCCGCGCCCGGAGTCGGTCAGCCTGCGTGTCTACGACCTGCGGGGTCGCCTGGTGCGTGAGCTCGTGGCCGGTGTGGTCGCACACGGCCGCCACAGTGTGGCCTGGGATGGCAAGGACCTGCACGCCCGGACCGTAGCGGCCGGCGTCTACGTGGTTCGTCTGGTTGCCGGGGATCGCGTGGCCACCACCAAGGTGATGCTTGCCAAGTAGATCCGACCGGGCTAGCCCCTCCCCTCACCGGGGGGGGGCAACCGACCACGTAACGTCAAAACCCGGATTAGCACCGGAAAATCCCGTTGCTTTTACTTTCCTAAGGCACCATTGCTGACTACCTTTGGGCCGGAACGACCGGGCCACCCGAGTGTCCGGCGCAGCTTTAGACAAGAAGGAGCGTGGTTCATGGCAGGTCAGATGGTCGAGATCCGTTGGCACGCGCGAGGTGGCCAGGGCGCCAAGACGGCCGCTATTTTCGTAGCCGAGGCGGTTCTGGACAAGGGCAAGTTCGGCCAGGGGTTCCCTGAATATGGGCCCGAGCGCCGCGGGGCACCGATGCGGGGCTACACCCGCATCGCCGACAAGCCGGTCCGGCGGCACTGCAGCATCGAGAATCCTGACGTGATCATCATTCTCGACCCGACCCTGATCGAGTCCAAGGCGGCTGCCGTCACCGCAGGCGTAAAGCCGGAGACAATTTTCCTGGTCAATACCACAGAGAACCCGGCGACGATCCGCAAAGCGTTGCAGGTCAATAGCAATCCGGTCCACACGGTGGACGCCACGGGAATCGCTCTGGACTGCTTCGGTAAGTCGATCCCCAACATGCCGATGATTGGGGCGCTCCTGAAGGTGATCGAGCTGATGAGCATCGACGAGCTGAAGGAATCCCTCGCCGCCCGGTTCCAAAAGAAGTTTACCCAGGCCGTCATCGACGGCAATCTGGCCGCGGTTTCGCGGGCTCACGAGGAGTTGGTTTCGGAATGAGTCTGAAAGCAGCACACGAGCTTCCCGAAGCTGGCATCATCACCGAGGCCGGCAACGCGGAGACATACAAGACCGGCGACTGGCGCACCTTCGTGCCCGAGTTCGTCGAGGAGAACTGCATCCACTGCATGTTCTGCTGGATCTATTGCCCCGACACCGCCATCGAGATCGATACCTCGGGGGAGAAACCCTTGATGGTAGGTATCATCTTCGACCACTGCAAGGGTTGTGGAATCTGCGCCCACGAGTGTCCGCCCGCCAAGAAGGGCAAGTCGGCCCTCGTGATGGTTCGCGAAGAGAAGTAACTGCCGCGAGAAAGGACGGAGAGCATGGAACAGAGTCTCGTGGCGATGACCGGCAATGACGCGATCGCCTACGCGTTCAAGCAGGCCAAGCCCCACGTGGTGTCGGCGTTTCCGATAACGCCGCAGACGGAAATGATGCACAAGTACGCCGAGTTCATCGCCGACGGTGAGTCGGACTCGGAGATGATCCTCGTCGAGAGCGAGCACTCCGCCATGTCGGCGGCCGTAGGCGCTGCCGCCTCCGGGGCCCGGGTGATGACGGCCACCAGCTCGGCCGGCTTCGCCCTGATGTGGGAGGTGCTCTACATCGCGGCCTCGTTGCGGCTGCCCATCGCCATGGCCGTGGTGAACCGCGCCCTGTCCGGCAACATCAACATCCACAATGATCACAGCGACACCATGGGCGGCCGAGACACCGGCTGGATCCAGCTCTACGCCGAGAACGCCCAGGAGGCCTATGACAACGGCTTGATGGCCTACCGCATCGGCGAGCACGCCGATGTACGGCTGCCGGTCATGGTCAACTATGACGGCTTCATCATCAGCCACACCGCCGACGCTCTCTACATGCTGGGCGACGACACAGCCTACGATTTCGTCGGGCCGTACAAGAGAGGTTACTCGTTGCTGGATGTGGAGAATCCCATCACGGTCGGGCCGCTGGACCTGACGGATTACTACTTCGAGCACAAGGTGGGCGAGATCGAAGCGCACCAGAGGGCGTTCGGCATCGTGCGTGAAGTGAGTGAGGAGTACACCCGGCTGACCGGACGAAAATACGAGATATTCGAGAACTACAAGCTGGACGACGCCGAGATCGCCTTGGTGATCCTCGGCTCCACCGCCGGCACCGCCAAGGACGTCATAGACGAGTACCGCGAGAAGGGGGTCAAGGTAGGGCTGTTGAAGATTCGCCTGTTCCGGCCCTTCCCCGCCGCGGAGATCGCCGCAGCACTGTCGGGAATGAAGGCTGTGGGTGTGATGGACAAGTCGGTCAGTTTCGGCGGCTGGGGAGGCCCTGTTTTCACCGAGATCCGCTCGGCCCTGTACGAGTCGGCGAACGGCCGGCCACCGGTGCACAACTGGATCTATGGCCTGGGTGGCCGGGACACGGATCTGAAGCAGATAGCTCAAGTGATCGACGCAGTCGGTGACATCGCCGCCGGCAAGGACATGGAAACCGTAAACCTGCTGGGCGTCAGGCTCTAGGAAAGGAGGCGGCGAAATGGCTGTTAACTTGAAGAAGCTGGCGACCAGGCCCGAACTCCTGACCGGAGGGCACCGCGCCTGCGCCGGTTGTACCGGTTCGAACATCCTGCGCCAGATCATGCTGACCGCGGGCGCCGACACGGTGATCGGCGGGGCCACGGGCTGCATGGAAGTGGTCACGACCATCTATCCGTTCACGGCGTGGAAGATACCGTTCATCCACTCGGCGTTCGAGAACTCCGCGGCCACGATCTCGGGGGCCGAAACAGCGTTCCGTGCCCTGAAGAAGCGGGGCGAACTGCCAGTGGACCGCGAGCGGATCAACTTCATCGCTTTCGGCGGTGACGGTGGCACGTACGACATCGGATTGCAGGCGTTGAGTGGGGCCATGGAGCGCGGCCACAACATGCTATACGTCTGCTACGACAACGAGGCGTACATGAATACCGGCATCCAGCGCTCCAGCGCCACGCCCAAGGGTGCCCACACCTCCACCGCGCCGGCTGGCAAGATCACGCAGGGCTAGGATCAGAACCGCAAGGACCTGACCAAGATCATAGTGGCGCACAACATCCCCTTCGTGGCTCAGACCACTCCCTACCACTGGCGCGACCTGGCCACCAAGGTGGAGAAAGCCTTGGCAGTGGATGGGCCGGCCTTCCTGAACATCATGATGCCGTGCCCAGTGGGCTGGCACTTCGACACCGCCATCGGCATACAGCTGGCAAAGGAGGCCGTGGAGACCAACTTCTGGCCGCTGTTCGAGGTGGAAAACGGGCAGTACAAGATCAACTACAAGCCCAAGGAGCGGGCGCCGCTGACCAACTGGCTGAAGCAGCAGGGACGCTTCAAGCATCTTTTCAAGCCGGGCAACGAGGGCCTCCTGGAGGAGATGCAGGCCTGGGTCGACGCGGAGTGGCAGAAATTGCTGAAGCTGGAGGGAGAGGACGAGGCACCTGGTTCTCAGGAGAAGAAGGAGAAGGAGAAGGCGAAG
>CBDURX010000249.1:0-4654 GCA_965369485.1 uncultured bacterium
GGACTTTCATCCTGTAGGGATGGTATCCGTGGCTGCCAGCAACAACCAGCCGCCGCGGAGGCGCCTCTGGAGCATGGTGCCAGGATATGTTAACCTCTCTCCCGAAAATCCCTTAGCTCGCATTATTATAAGGGAGGTCCCCGATGACACACCGAATCCTGCAGGCAACGACCGTCCTGACCGTGGTCACCTCCCTCGTCGTTGGGCTGGTCCCGTCGCCGGTCGCTGCTCAGGAAGTGACCCGTCTGGAAGTAGCTCGCAGCCCGGGCAGTTTCGTCCTCGGAGGCGCTTACGGCTATGGGTTGGGCGACGTGCGCCTGAAGTTCGCAGACGGCACCACCGTCCGTCATGAGAGCAATTTCACCAACGGCTACCTGCGGGCCAGTATCTTTGTTTCGCCGTCGGTGTCCATCGGCGCCCAGTACTTGAACTGGAGTGACAAGCGCCAGAGCGGCGACGACACCATGGACCTGCGCCTGGGTGCCTTCACCGTGACCTGGTTCCCCTCACAGCGCATCTACGGTATGTTCGGGATCGGTGCGGGAAGATTGAAAACCCAGCTGGGCTTGCTGGAGGAACAGGATTACCCGCCCGATACGCCCCCGGACGAGAGGCCTCCCTCCCAAATCGTCACCCGTGAGTTCTCCGAGGACACGGTCGGGCTCATGGTGGCAGCGGGATACGAGGCGCCCATCACCGAAACACTGGGCATGGGCATTCAGTTAGATGTATGGTACCTGGAAACCCTGGAGGGCTTGACCTCCCTCGTCAGCAGCGCATCCTTCAACATCAACCTCTACCTGTGGTGACGGATCAGGAGGAACCGATGATCACCTACGAATGCCACGCGCGCCGGGGTATGTTTTCACCCCCCATCACCCTGGCCGTCGCCTGCTGGTTCTTTTTGACGGTTTGCGGTGTGGCTGCCGCCCAGGACCACGCCACCGACCCGGTTACCCTGGACGATTTGCAGGAGCTGCTCGAGAACATCGCCACCAAGCTGGACGGGTACCGGCATCGCCTCGACGCCCTGGAAAAACGTATCGACGACGTGCTCTGGTTCGAGCGTGTGGGCGACGTGGCGTCCATCGACAAGGTGCGCCTCTGGGGTCCTCCGCCGTGGAAGGAAGAGAGCGAGACCGCCATCGGCGCCGGCAACCCGGTCAAATTCTACGCCTACGTCTTCATACCCAAGGGGCTGGACCGCCACAGCAAGGCGCCCCTGCTGGTCTTTCCTCATGGAGGCGTGCACAGCGACTTCTCTACTTACTATACCCACATCGTGCGTGAGCTGCTGGCCCAGGGGTACGTGATCGTCGCGCCCGAGTACCGTGGCAGCACCGGTTACGGCCGTTTGATCTACGAGCGCGTCGATTACGGCGGTCTCGAGATGGAAGACGCTCACGCCTGCCGCAACTACATGATCGAGAACTACCGCTTCGTTGACGGGGGGCGGGTCGGCATGATCGGCTGGAGCCACGGCGGGCTGATCAGCTTGATGAGCATCTTCCACCACCCCAAGGACTACCAGTGCGCTTACGCCGGTGTGCCGGTCAGCGACCTGATCTCACGCCTGGGTTATCTGGACGACGAGTACCGGTCCCTCTACTCCGCGGACTACCACATCGGCCAAGAAGTCGAGGAGAACATCGCCGAGTACAAGCGCCGCTCCCCCGTCTGGCACGCCGAGAAGCTCGAGACACCGCTGTTGATCCACACCAACACCAGCGACGAGGACGTGAACGTTCTGGAGGTCGAGCATTTGATCCACGCTCTGAAGGCAGCCGGTAAGGAGTTCGAATACGAGATCTACCAGGACGTGCCGGGCGGCCACAGCTTCGACCGTCTCGACACGCGACAGGCCAAGGAGATTCGTCTGAAGATCTACCGTTTCCTGGCCCAGTACCTGGATCCACCCTCCCCCTGCGACGACCTGTCCGATCTACAGGCCGCTGGTTACCGGTAACCCCGCCCCAAGGAGGTCTCGCCATGCCACCTGGAATCGTACGTTCGTGCGGCGCCGCAATGCTGTGTCTGGGCATAGCCCTGCTAGCGGCCGGTTGTGGTGAGCCCGTGGCAGACGGGACGGCAGCTGTGGAAACCGGTCGCACTGCGGCCGTCGGTTCCGGCAGTGGCGTGCCGGCCACCCTGGCTGGCGAGTCGCTTCCCGAGGGTCCGCTAGTGGTGACCCACGGTGGTGCGGGATCGCCATCCGACTGGTCACCCGACTGCCAGCGGGCCGCGGAATCGGCTCTTGTCGCTGTAACCAGGCACAAATCCGCTCTGAAGGGGGCCGTGGTCGGCACCATGACCATGGAAAACATCCCTCGCTTCAACGCGGGCACCGGCGCCAACATCCGCCTCGACGGCAAGACGATCCAGATGGACGCCGCCGTCATGACCAGCGATGGCGAATTCGCCGCCGTGGCAGTGGTCGAGCGAGTGCGTAACCCTGTCCTGGTGGCACGGGCCGTCCTGGATACGCCACACCGCCTGCTGGCCGGCGCGGGCGCCACCCGCTTCGCCCACCGGGCGGGATTCTTCGACGTCGTGCCCACCTGCCCGGAAGCCGAGGCCAAGTTCCACCGCCGCATGCGACGATTGCTGGAAGGCAAGGCAGGCGGCGGGTTCGACGAGTTCGACTGGCGGCGGTACTGGAACTACTTCGATCCCCCACCGACCATGGCCGAGATCGATGCGGCCACCACCCTGCCCGAGACCGGCGACACCGTGGGCAGCGTGACCCGCGATGCCGACGGCCACTTCGCCGCGACCCTGTCCACAGGCGGCACCTCCATCACCCTACACGGCCGGGTCGGAGACGTACCCATCTACGGGTGTGGTTGCTACGCCGGGCCCGCCGGTGCGGTGGCCTGTACCGGCTTCGGTGAAGAGATCATTCGCCGGACCATGGCCAGGACGGTCTACGACCTCATGGCCCGGGGCCTGACCGCCCGCGCTGCCGTCATGAGAGGCTGCCAGATGTTCGGACAGGAGTACTCGTTGGGTTTGATCGCCGTGGGCCGCGACGGTTGGGGTGTGGCGGCCAACCGCCCCATGGCGTACGGGCAAGCCGCCACGGAGACTGCAATTCCGGACTAGCTCTCCTCACGCCCCGCCAGGACGCCCCGAGCCGAGGCCAGCCAGGCGTCGGCGTGCCCGCCCAACCGTCCGGCCAGCCACTCCAGTTGCGGTAGGTTCAGTTCGCTGAGGTACCGCTGCATGACCGATGGGATGCTTGACCGGGACGAAGGGTTCACGACCTGACGCAGCCGGGGCGGCAGGTGGCAAGGGTCGGAGTCGACCCCCAGGTAATGGTAAACGTCCAGCATGAGCTTGTCCGGCTGCTGGATGATATCGTCGAAGAAAGCGAGGTGGAAACGCTCGGGTCCGAAACTGTCCTGCCACAGCTCCAGCATGCGCGGGTAGTCCCCCCGCAGCCGGGTGGAGGGGTCGTGAAAGTGCCGGCGGAACTCATCCTCGGTGATCTGCGCCAGGGGACGATGACCGTACCGGGTCAGGAAGTGAACGGCATGAGACCAATCCCGCGCCACGGGATCGCGCAGGATCAGGACGATCTTCACCTCCGGCAAGAAGGAGGCGATGTGGCGTACTGCCTCATCATCTAGAGCGGAGTAGTGAGGCGTGATGTCGCCGGCCACCCGCTCGCCGGCAGGCTGGAACAGGCTCCGGTACCATGCCGGGCTCGGCCGACCGGAATAGAAGCGCCACTGCCACCTGAGGTTCGCCGGGGTCGAGTTGCGGAGGTAGCGTTTCAGGCGGCTGAGGCGCAAATGCTTCAGCTTCTCGCTCAGCAGGGCGGGCCGCTCGACGCGCCGCTCCTGTCCGCCTTGTGCGTCAAACTTCTGGATGGGATAGAGCCGGTTGAAGTAGTTGATCTCCTTGACCGGCGACAGCCAGATGTCGGGATGGTAACGGAGGTTTTCCCACAGCCAGGTGGTTCCGCCGCGGACGACACCGATGCCGAGGAAGTCGGGATCGCGACCCTCTGCAGTGGTGTGTCGTGCGGCCTGCACCATCAGCGTCATCTCCTGCATCTCGGTAATAGCCGTGTTACGGGCTGTCACCGTCGGCCGGCCATGTCGCCCTCAGAATCAACACGATCATCGCCAGACCGAAGGCGTGCTTGATGAGGATCGCCACCAGCTTACCGACGAACGCGTGGGTGCCGATGCGGAGGCTGGGCTCCAGCCGGCGCTGGTTGGCGTACTCGCCCAGGATCGCGCCGGCGAACGCCCCCACGAAACTGCCCAGGATCGAGCCGATCACCGGCAGCAGCGCCGTTCCCAGGAGTGCGCCCAGCAGACCACCGATGAAGGCGCCGATTACGCCGTAGCGGCTGGCCCCCTTCCTGGCCACGTAGAAAGTGCCCAGCAAGAACTCGAGGCCCTCGGCGGCCAGGGCCAGGGCCAGCAGGATCAGCAGCAGACGCCACCCGACCGGATCGAATCCTGTCACCAGGGCGTGCAGGAACGCCAGGCCCAGGATCACGAAATTTCCGCCTAAGCCGAGGTAGACCAGCAGGGAAGACGTCAGCAGCAGAAAGCCCCACACCACGTACCAGACCCAACCGCCGACGTCGGCCAACCATTCCACGACCCCGCTCCCCAATCTCGTTTTACCAGACGATCAC
>CBDURX010000250.1:0-4617 GCA_965369485.1 uncultured bacterium
CACATCGACTGGGGCGGCTCGACTGCCTATTTGTCCGGTCCGTTCGGGATCCGGGTCAACCTCGCAGGCCGCCAGGCGTTGGGGAAAATCGCTCCCGAGCGCTTCGAGGAGACCCGGAATGCCATCGTGACGGCCTTGCGGGAAATGGAGGACGAGCGTGGCGAGTTGTTGCTGCAGGGGGTTTACCGCAGTGAGGAGCTGTACAGTGGCGAGGCTCTGGCAACAGCACCGGACATCGCCTTTACATTCCGGGATGACAGGAATTATGCAGCTTACGCTGGCGAGATCGGCGGCGATGTGTTCCAGCCAGCGCCGGGCAAGACCGGCGACCACCGCATTGACGGTATCCTGGTCGCTTGGGGCGGGGGAATCCGGAATCTCCCGGACGAGGCGCGTTTCCAGATCTGGGACGTTTTGCCCACCGTCATGCACTTGAACGGGCGGGCGGTGCCGGAGGTGTGCGACGGGCGGGTCCTCACGGAGATCCTGGCCGACACGCACGAGATCGCCATAGATCGAGATTGGCGGCGGTTTTACAGCGATCGCAAGGCCGTACTCTACGATCGGGTACAGGCGGAGGAGATCACCGAGAGGCTCAAGGCTCTGGGTTACGTGTCGGACGATTGATCCCCTTGGCCCAAGTTCCATAGATTTCTAAATTTCCGGTGGAAATGACCGAATTTTAGGAACGTCCGTCCCGGTGACGGAATTACTTTGCTGGACGCCTGAAACCGAATTATCGTCTTGGGCAGGTACGACGTGCGTCTCGATCCGGGCTTGGTGACAGAGGACGTTATTCTGGCGGAGCGACTATGTTTCGTGACCACTTCGGACTTCACGCTGATCCTTTCGCGCTGAGTCCCAGCCTGAAATTCCTCTATATGTCCAAAGCTCTCGAGGAGACGATGGCTCACCTCGCTTACGGTCTCGAGCAAGGCGAGGATTTCATCTTGATCACGGGTGCAATCGGCACCGGTAAGACCATTGCCTTGCACAATCTCATCGCTCAGGTGTCCACTTCCTTTCACACTGTCCTGTTGAACGTCACCCAGCTCAATTACCTGGAACTGCTCAAGATGGTCGCCAGCGATCTCAAGTTGCCGTTGCCCGATCACGCGGACAAGGCCGATGTACTGGCGGCCCTGAAGGAATACCTGGTCAGCTCCCGTGCCGGGGGTCGCAAGCTCCTGCTCATCATCGACGAGGCCCAGAATCTCTCCAACGATACCCTCGAAGGTGTTCGCATGCTGACCAATCTGGGCCAGCCCGGTGGCCAGTGCCTGCAGATCGTTTTGGCCGGGCAGCCCGGTCTGCAAACGAACATCATGAGGCCGGAACTGGCCCAGTTACGCCAGCGCATTCGCATTCACTATTGCCTCCAGACTCTCGATCGCCAGGACCTGGAGAACTACGTGAACCACCGCCTGGGAGTGGCGGGTCGCCAGAGTCTGCTGTTCAGCGCCCGGGCCCTGGACAAGATCTTCCGGGCCAGCAGCGGAGTACCGCGGCTGGTGAACATCCTGGGCAGCAGGGCTCTGTTGACGGCCTATGTGGACGGTTCTCGGTCCATCGAGGTGAGGCATGTGGAGGTGGACGAGTCGGCGCCCGTCTCGGTGAATGTGCCCGAGGTGGCCATGGAACCGCCCAAGCCGATGTACTCACCGGGCCGTGAACCACCGGCTCACGCCGCACCGAAACCTGTGCCGGAACCCACACTGAATACGGCCCTGGCCGCTGATGGTGAGGTCGGGGACCATGGGGCCGGGGAGCACCCTGATGCCGGCCTGCCCGACCCGTTCGCCGTGCCGGGCCGGTCCGCACGCCGCCGCGCCATCCGGCAGACGTCCTGGATAGCGGCCGTCATCATCGTCGTCCTCCTCGTTATCTTCTTCGCCTGGCCCTACCTGAGCGGTGGTGGACCCTACCGTCACGACGCCTCGCCACGGTTGAGCGAACGCCTCTCGTGGCCGGATGCTGCCGGTAGGGGGCAACGGACCGGTGGGCCGGCCCCGCTGACTGCTGGAGCGGACGCTGGCTCAGAGCATCCGGGTCAGGATGACGCCACAGATCGCCAGGATCTCACCGAATCCATTCAAGGGGAGCCTGGCCGGCAAGAAGCCGTGGCTGATTCACCCACGCAAGCCCGGGACGGGACCTCCGGTTCCGGAAAGTCACCTGTGGCAGATACCGGTTCCTCTTCTGCTGACAGACAGAGCCGTGAGCGGGCAGAGAACAACCGTCCGGTGACGCCGGACGAGCCCCTGGACTCCCCGCTGCCGACTACCGGTTTCGGTATCCACGTGGCCTCTTTCACGGAGATCGCCCGTGCCGAGACCTACATCTCCGATCTGAACCGGTACGGCTATCCGGCTTTCTTCGTGGCGAAGCACATCGGCGAAGAAACGTGGCACCGGGTCTATGTCGGGCCGTACACACGGAGGGAACAGGCCCAGCGGGCCAGCCAGGTCCTGCAGTCTCGCGGTCTGGCCAGTTACTATTTCATTACGAAATTCGGCAATGGCTGACGTGCCGCACGGCAGTGATTGTCTCCTGCGCACGGCGCAACTCATCGAGACGCTGGGAGTGGGCGGTGCGGAGAACTTGGCCCTGCAGATCGCCAACGCCCAGGCCAGGAGTGGCCACAGTTCCCACCTCTATGTTCTGACCGAACCCGGTCCCTTGTCGTCCCGCGTCCATCCTGACGTCCACGCGCACTACCTGCACTACGAACGGGCTCCCATCGGTCGTCTCTGGCGCTTCGGCCCGTCACTGCTGCGCGGCTACCGTCTGATCGCTCGCCGCGTGCATGAAGATCGAGTCGCCCTTGTGCAGACCCATCTGCCTGGCGCCAACTTCTGGGGATTGGTGCTGGCGTTGCAACGCGACTGTCGGGTAGTTGCCACCGTCCACAACAATCAGGAATTCCTGTACGGAGATGCCGACAACCCGGTGAGGGTGCGCCTGCGTCGGGAGGCCTACCGTCAGATTCTACGCCGTTGCCAGGCCACGGTGGCGGTTTCGGAGGAGGTCCGGCTCTCTCTCATCCGCCAGCTGGGGATCGGCGAAGCCCAGGCCTGTAAACTCGTCACAATCCTGAACGGCGTGGACATTCCCGAACCCTTGACGCCCGAGGCGAGGGAGGCGATCCGGCATGAGTACGGAATCCCCGTCGGCACGCCCCTGGTGCTGGCCGCGGGCCGTCTGAGTGAGCAGAAGAATTTCGCCGTGCTCGTGGAGAGTGCGGCGCGGCTACGAGAACTGGAGGTGGACTGCCGGGTCCTCATTGCCGGTGAAGGAGTCTTGCACTCCGATCTGAAGCAGCAGATTGCGCGACTGGGATTAGGCGACACGGTCACCCTCCCCGGTAACGTGGCACGCTTGACGGAGCTGATGCAGGGCGCCGCCGTCTTCGTCCTACCCTCCCTCTGGGAAGGCTTGCCCCTGGTGCTGCTCGAGGCTATGGCATGTGGCCTGCCCGTCGTGGGCAGTCGGATCAAGGGAGTGGTGGATGTGGTAGAGGACGGTCGGAACGGCCGTCTGGTGGAGCCGGGCGATGTCGTCGCCCTGGCGGATGTCATCGCTCGATTGTTGAGGTCACCGGAAGAACGATTGAAGATGGGCGCGTCCGGCCGGGCTGTCGTGGAAAAACAGTTCAGCTTCGTGCGTGTGGCGCAGGAAGTGGAAGATCTTTACCGCCGGGTCCTGGATAATTCCCTGCAGACGACAAGGGGAAACGTGTGACCGGACCTGGGCGCTGAACGAGGAAGCAGTGTGATCGAGGACCACAACATTCACCCACCTCTGCGGGTCGCCCAGATGGTCGACAATCTGCACACGGGCGGTGCCGAGCAGATGGTCGTCCAGATTGCCAACGCGCGAGCTGAAGCGGGTGACGCGAGTTTCCTCTACGTACTGCGGGACGGCGGCGAGCTCGTGGAAAAGGTCCAGCCCAAGGTGACATTGCGTAATCTCCACTGCCAGAGAGCCTCGGTGGCCTCTCCCTTCCACTTTCTGGAATCGTTGCGGCGCGGCCACCGGACTTTGGCACGACAGATACACGCTGACGGCGTGCAGGTTATCCAGTCCCATCTGCCAACGGCCAATTTCTGGAGCCTGCTGCTGGCGGTACGCCACACGTGCGCCGTGGTGCCCACCATCCACAACAACGAGGAGTTCAGTGATGGCCATACGGGAACGCGAGCTCTCCTGCGCCGACGCGCTTACCGCGCCATGATCAGCCGCTGCAACGCTGTGGTGGCCGTATCCGAAGTGGTGCGCCGATCCCTTCTTGCAGAGCTGGGTCTGGGTGAGGAGAAAGCGCGGCGACTGGTCACCATACCCAATGGCGTCGAGATCCCCGAGCCGTTACCCGACACAGAACGGGTCCGGGTCCGGGCCCGCTTCGGTATTCGGCCCGAAGAGTTGCTGATCCTGGGGGCGGGCCGGTTGACCGAGCAGAAGAACTTCGAGACCCTCGTGCAAGCCCTGGCCTTGCTCCGTGATCGGGGTCATGAATTCCGTGTGATCATCGCCGGGGAGGGTCATCTCGAGCTCGCCCTGGCGGAGCAGATCAGCCGTGAGCAATTGTCAAACCTGGTCCTGTTGCCGGGCAACGTG
>CBDURX010000251.1:0-4608 GCA_965369485.1 uncultured bacterium
CGTGGGCCTCGAGGAGATCATCGTCACCCTCCAGAGTGGGGGCAAGGTAGCCAACTATCTTCGGATCAACGTGAATCTGGAGGTGGATACTCAGAAGACCGTCGACCTGGTCGTGGCCCGCTTGCCGCAGCTGCGTGATTGCGTCATCGTGACTCTCTCGAGCAAGAGCGCCGCGGACTTGAGCACGCCCGAGGGCACGCAAAACGTACGCAACGAGATCTTCCGGCGGCTGGCCGAGAAACTACCGCCCGAGTCGCTGAAGAATATCTACTTCTCGGATCTGGTGATCCAATGACCGCGGTCTGGTACGAACAAGCCGCAGTACAGCTGGCGAGGACCTGAAATGGATCAGGACGACAGCGTGGTCGAGACCGTAGAGCAGGAGTCCGCCGACACTCCCGCCTCGACAGACGCAACTGCGCAGAACGCATCAGCGCCCGAGGATGTGGGCAGCGGTGAGGATACCGGCCTGAAGTCCGATCCCCTGGGGTCGAGTCTGGACGCCGCGCTGGGCGACGACGACGACGAGCCGACTTCCGCAGACAGTCCGGTGCCGTTCGACTTCAACCGTCCGCACAGCGTTTCCCGTACCTTCGAGCAACAGCTACGCAACATGTGCGAGAACTTCGCCAAGGCCGCCACCATCACCTTCACCAACGTATTCAGGGTCAATACTCTGCTGGAATTCAAAGGCCTGACACTCGTTTCGTGCAAGGACTACTTGGCGGAGATGCCGAACCCGACTTGTATTTCCAACGTGACGCTGGCGCCCTTGAAAGGGCAGGCACTGTTGCACCTGGACCTGGAACTCTGCTTTGCCATGCTCAAGAAGCTGATGGGCGGTGCGGCCGAGACCGAGGAAACGTTGCGGGAGTTCACCGATATCGAGCGGGGCATCTTCCTTAACATTGTCCTGAAGCTTCTCGGCAACCTGCGGGAAGCGAGCGCGCGGCTTGTGGACATGAAACCGGAATTCGTGTCCATGGAGAACAACCCTGCCTATGTCTCGGGCGTGACCATGGGTGATTCCCTCGTCACCTTGGAGTTCACGTTCAAGCTCGACGCCGTCGAAGGTCCTCTGGAGTTTGGCATTCCCATGGCAGCCTTTGAACCGGTCCGCGAACTCTTCGATCCCGAGGAGAGACGGGAGCTGCGCTCACTGGAAGAGTTGCGGCAAGACCGCAACCAGATCCTGGACCTGGTTCAGGGCACACACAGCGAAATCGTGGTCAAGCTATGCGAGATGGGAACCACCCTCGAAGCGATCATGCAGCTGCAGGAAGGTGACCTCCTACACTTATCGCAGCCCGTGGATGCGTTACTGCTGGTCGAGGTGCAGGACAAGCCGATGTTCCTCGCCGAGGCAGGTCGCGTGCGACAAAACCGGGCCGTGAGATTGACCGAACGGCTCAACGAGGAGTGATGTTATGGCAGTTGACGAGGTCACCGGTGTATTAGACGAGGTACAGGCGCCCGACAATGCCGTGGACAACCGTTTGACGGATACGCCAACGGCAGCGACGGCTGGGGAACAGGATTCCTCACCGCCGTCAACGATGGATATCGCCGGGGATCTGGCTGATACCGTCTCTGACGTCAAGAACCTGGACATGCTTCTGGATGTGAACCTCAGGATCACCGTGGAGCTTGGCCGCACCCAAATGAAGTTTCGGGACGTGTTGAACCTGTCGAGCGGTTCCATCGTAGAGCTGGCCAAACAGACCAGCGAGCCGGTGGACATCCTGGTCAACGGTGCGCTGCTGGCCACGGGTGAGGTGGTGGTCATGGACGATCACTTTGCCGTCCGCATCACCAAGCTGCTCAACAGGGTCGAGCGGCTCAAGAAGGTTCTCTAGAACATGGCACTCGCGCCAGTTATCCCATTAGCCACGGCAGCCAGCACGACCTGGCAGGCCGGAGATTTCTCGTGGTGGCAGGCGGTCGGCGGCACTCTGGCCGTATTCTCCTTGTTGCTCCTCTGTCTTCGCCTGCTGGGGAGATTGCACCGTCCCACCGCGCACCGGAACGCCGCTCTGCTGGAGGTCTGGAATCTGGGACCCCGACGGGAGATCCAGATCGTGCGGCTCCGTGACCAGGTACACTACATCTACCGTCATGAGTCGGCCCTCGTGCTTCTGGATCGCCAGGAATACAATCGTTACCGGGACGCCCAACCGTCCCGCTCAGCACAATCCCAGGTCGGCTTGAACTCACTCCTGGCCCGATTGACCCCACTCATTCGACCCCTGCGATGGCTAGTGTCCCGCCTAACCCCTCATTTCATGGTTGACGGAACACTTGGAGGAGTAGCAGCGGCCGATACACCGCACAGCGATCCGCCACCTTCCAGATGATCCGAAGCTAGCCAGTGGTTGGCCGTTTCCCGTCCGACCCTCGTTCCTGTGCCGTTGCCCCAGCCGCCCGGTGACTGCACAGCCTCAAAAGTCACTCTTCTATCTAACTATACTACAGTAAGTTAAATGAAACATGTCTGGTTGCGAGGACACGTGGTGGCCATCAGCACGGTCCCATCCCTGGCACATCCATTGCCTTTTGCAATCTCGGCACGTGGCCACCGCTGATTCTGGTTGAAACAGGAGCGTCCAATGCGCCGGGTGGATGGATACAAGGTACTACCGCTTATTTTACTCTTGGTACTGCTTTTTGTCCCAGGATCATCATGGGCTCAGGACGTTGCACCAGTGGACAGCAGCGGCAGCGAGCGTCCCACCCTGACCTTGACTGTCGAGGGAGCCGGGTCACCGGCCAGTATGGATGTGGCCATCAAGATCGTCATGCTGATGACCATCGTCTCCTTGGCGCCAGCCATGCTGATCCTGCTGACCAGTTTTACACGCATCGTCATCGTGCTCGGCTTCCTGCGTCAGGCCGTCGGTACCAACCAAGCACCGGGCAACCAGATCATCATTGGCCTGTCGCTGTTCTTGACCTTCGTGATCATGGCGCCGGTCCTGCATCAGATCAACGACGAGGCCATCCAGCCGTTCATGAACGAAGATCTCACACAGGCGGAGGCCTGGGCCAAAGCCGAGGCGCCACTGAAGGAGTTCATGCTGGGTCAGGTTCGTGAGAAGGACGTGGCGCTGTTCTTGGATCTGACCAGGAGTGAGGCGCCGGAGTTACCGGAAGATTTACCCATGCTGGTGGTCATCCCCAGTTTTGTGATCGGGGAGCTGAAGATAGCCTTCCAAATGGGGTTCATCCTGTTCATCCCGTTCCTGATCATCGACATGGTGGTGGCCTCGGTACTGATGTCCATGGGGATGATGATGTTGCCGCCGATCCTGATCAGTCTGCCATTCAAGATACTGCTGTTCGTGCTGGTGGACGGTTGGTTCTTGGTCGTGCGGTCGCTGGTGACGGCGTTTCAGTAGGCAGGGGAGGAGAGACATGACTCCAGAAACAGTCATCGAGATCGGTCAAGCCGCCATGAAGACCGTTTTCTTCGTCGCGGGACCGATGTTGGTCGCCGGCATGGTGGTTGGTCTGCTGATCAGCATCGTCCAGGCGGCGACACAGATCAACGAGATGACCATGACCTTCGTGCCGAAGATCATCGCGGTGTTCCTGGTGCTGGTGCTCTCCCTGCCCTGGGCCATCGGCAACCTGACCAGTTTCACCACCGAGATGTTCAACCGCATCGCGAACATGTGAGGAGCGATCGGTGACGTTTCAGATAGACCTGGCATACGGTGCGGTCGTGAGTGCGGTGACCGTGCGCTGCACTGTGCTGGCGGCTACTCTGCCACTACTGGACAGGCGCAGTGTGCCGTTGTTATGGCGGCTCGCCGTGGCCGTGGTGGTAGCGCTGGCCGTCTCGCCCGTGGTCGTCCAGCAGATGGATCTGTCGTCACTCCAGATCACCTGGGCCACCGTTTTCACCGAGGTGGGACGTTCCCTGCTGGTAGGTGCGCTACTCTCATTCGCCGTCGGTCTCATCTTCACTGCAGTGCGCTACGCGGGTCAGATCATGGGCATGCAGATCGGATTCGCCATCGTGAACGTCATCGACCCTCAGAATGGTACCCAGATCTCCGTGCTGTCCCAGCTCTACTACTTGCTGGCTTTCCTGCTCTTCTTCGCGGTGGATGGCCACCACACCCTGCTGGTGGCGATGGTCCACTCCTGCACGGTTCTACCGATATTCGGTCCGATCGCACACGAAGCCGGTGCCTGGCTGCTGTTGAAGGAGTACAGCCAGGTCTTTTCCATCGGCCTGCAGATAGCGGCCCCCTGCGTCATCGTGTTGCTGCGGGTGAGTGCCACCATGGGCGTGGTGGTCAAGACGGTACCTCAGTTGAATGTCCTCGTGGTCGGCTTCCCCATCAAAATCGGAGTGGGACTGCTGACCGTGGGACTTTCCTTGACCTTTTTCAAGGATGTTTTCCTGCTCTTGATGCAGGGAATGGAAGAACGGATGACCAGGCTCATTGCGGCGTTGATGTGATGAGGGAATGGATGTAACCCGCCACATGACGAGGAGGTGATACGTGGCAGAAGGCCCCAGTGGAGATCGCACAGAGAAAGGGACCCCCAAACGCCGGTTAGAGGCGCGCAAGAAAGGCCAGGTCGCCCGCAGCCTCGAGG
>CBDURX010000252.1:0-4600 GCA_965369485.1 uncultured bacterium
CAGGCCCCTTCCACGTCCACGACCTGCAAGCCAGAACCGCGGGCGCCCGGGTTGCCGGCCACACTCCAGGCCTCGATCCCGTCCGGTGCCGTACCCAGGTAGCCTTGCAGGCTGGAAAAGTCGGGAGTGTCGGCGGGCGAGGCTTTTTCCAAACGCTGCACTGTTGTCCGGATCGTTTGGTCCCGGCTTGCCTGGTCCCGGTCCGCGATCGGACCGGGTAGCGCCGGTGTCGCACCGGTGAGAGCGTCGAAGCCAAGGGCTGCCGGAACGGCCACTGGTTCCAGGAATGCGGTCTCCACCGCCGGGTCGGCCGCCAGCTTGCGAACGATCTGGATGAGGGCGGCGCGATCCCCTCGCGGAACACTCGGGGTCAATTGACCGTATCGGTTCAGATTGGGGAGGCGGTGGCCACTACGCACCTCGGCCGCAAGCCGCTCGGCGTCCAGGTCGGCCGCGGGACGGGAGAACCGGCGTTCCAGGCGGGCGCCGGGAGCAACCTGGGCCAACAAGGCGGACAGCCGGTTGAGTGTGCCGGCCGCCTTGGCGGCCAGTCCCGACTCCGCCACGGTGACGCCCGAGTCCTCGGCGAACTTGATCACGATGCGCCCCGTCGGGGCCTGGGTTTGCAGGAAGGCCAGATGCTGCCTGGGTGCGACGGCACGGTGGAGGCCGAAGGAGTCGAGGGGAACCGCCAGGAACACCGCGAACAATAAAAAGAAACTCAACAAGCGAGACATGCGGGGTATCCTCCCAATCTCGAGGGGCGCGTGAAAGGAGCGAAGCAGGTGCAGCCTTGTCTGATCTCTATAATTTTACCTCATTTATGGCGTGCTGACAAAACAGTCTGCCAAGATACAGCGAAAGGATGAATTCATGTGGCAACCGGACCGTTTCCGCAGCAGGCCCAGTCTTACAGGCGCGCCCCTGCTGGCTCTGCTGCTGGCCGTGATCGTCGGGCCCGCCGTGATCGTCGCGCCGGCTGCGGCGGAGGTGGAATCACAGGCCGCTCAGGAGAGTGCCGACGCTCCGCGCTACCTGCTGTTCGAGTCCGCGAAGGGAGAATTGCTCCTGGGCGAGGTGACCCGCCAGGACATCTTGAAAAGGTTCCCGGACTGGCAGCAGGAGTACGAGGCTTACGAACCAGACGCCACCCACGTTGCCAGGTTGGCAACCGTGGACCAGACACTGCAACTGCTCTGCGTTCTCGGCACATGGTGCGATGATTCCCAGCGTGAGGTTCCGCGTTTCTGGAAGCTGCTCGACGAGGTTGACAACGCCGATTTTTCACTGCAGATGCTATGCGTTGCGCGCAGTGCCGACGCCGCGCAGGAGGACGAGTTGCTGACCTCTCTGGGGTTCGAGGGCAACATCCGGGCCACTTACGATATCGAATACGTACCGACCTTCATCTTCAGCAGCGAGACTGACGAGCTGGGACGCATCGTCGAGTCGCCGGAAGAGTCCCTGGAATCCGACAGTGTCTCCATCCTGGCCGACCTGTTGGAGCCTGCTGCCGCCGCCTCGTGGCGGTGAGGGACGCCTCATTCTGCCGTGGAGCCGATGCCCGCGAGGCGTTACAATGTGCTTCTCACCGAGACCGAGAACGCCGTGATGATGACCGACCCAGTCGACGGAGGGACAGGATGAAGAGTAGCCAGAAAATTGCTGCCCTGCGGGCGCTCATGAGGAAGCACAATGTCGAAGCCTACTACGTTCCCAGCGTGGATCCCCACCAGAGCGAGTACCTGCCCGAGTGCTGGAAACGGCGGGCCTGGCTGAGCGGGTTCACCTGTTCGGCGGGCGATCTGCTCGTCACAAAACGCAAGGCGGGTCTCTGGACCGATGGGCGCTACTTCTTACAGGCTGCGGCGGAGCTCGCAGGCTCGGGTATCGAGCTCATGAAGATGGGCCTGCCGGAGACACCGGACCTGGTGGACTGGGCCGTCCGCCAGCTGAAGCCCGGGCAGGCCCTCGGCGTGGATCCGCAACTGCTTGCGGAGACCGCCGCCGAGAGGTTCGAGGAAGTCCTCGCCGACAGGGGTGTCAAGGTCCGTTATCTCACCAGGAACCTCGTCGACGAGCTATGGAGGGACCGGCCCGAGCCGTCCCTGGCGCCCATCAAGGCCCACGGCAAGCAGTACACGGGAGAGACCACGGCCAGCAAGTTGCGGCGGCTGCGCGAGGCGATGCGCGAACACGGGGCCAAGGCCCACGTCCTGAGTGCCCTGGACACCATCGCCTGGCTGTTCAACATCCGCAGTGCGGACATCCTGTTCACGCCGGTGACCATCGCCTACGCCGTGGTCACCGACCGTGGCGCCACCATCTACACCGACCCGCGGAAAGTGGGTAAGGCGGTGGCCAAGGGTTTGTCGAAGAACGTCCGGTTCAAGCCGTACGATGCACTACCGGAAGCGCTGCGAGCCCTGGGCAAGAAGAAGACCCCTGTCTTGATCGACCCGGCCGTTACCAATCGCTGGATCGTGAATCTGCTCAAGGGGGCCGAGATCGTTTACGCCACATCGCCTATCTTCATGTTCAAGGCGGTGAAGAACAGAGTCCAGATCGAGGGCTTCGAGGCCGCCCACGTCCGGGATGGCGCGGCCATGGTCAAGTTCCTGCGCTGGCTGGAGAAGAGTGTGTCCAGGGGCGGCGTGACCGAGATGTCCGCAGCACAGAAGCTGACCGAATTTCGGGCCGAGGACAAGCTGTTCGTCGACTGCAGCTTCGAGACCATCAGTGGCTACCGTGGTAACGGCGCCATCATTCACTACGCCGTCAGCGAGGAGAGCGACACCAAGCTGCGCCCGCACGGCATGTATCTGGTCGATTCCGGCGGTCAGTATCCCGACGGCACCACCGACATCACGCGCACCATCACCCTCGGCAAGCCGACCCGGCGCGAGAAGGAGATGTTCACCAGGGTTCTGAAGGGAACTATCCAGTGCACGATCACGCCGTTCCCGGCGGGAACCACGGGACAGCGTCACGAGTTGTACGCCAGGCAGTCGCTGTGGAAGGCGGGGGTCAACTACAGCCACGGCACCGGCCACGGCGTCGGCCAGTTTCTCGGCGTGCACGAGGGGCCGTGCAGCCTGAAGGATGTTCCGACTGTGCCACTGGAACCGGGCATGATCCTCTCCATCGAGCCCGGGCACTACGAAGCCGGCAAGTTCGGCATCCGCACCGAGAACATGGCCTACGTGGTGCAGGACATGAAACTGAGCCAAGGCGAACTGGCATGGTACCGCTTCAAGACCGTGACTCTCTGTCCCATCGATCGGAAGCTGGTCGAACGAAAGCTCCTCTCACCGGAAGAGAGGGAATGGTTGAATGTTTACCACAAGAGGGTGTACCGGGAGCTGAACCGGCTCCTGGACAAGGATCACCGGGCATGGTTGAAGAAGGCGACTCGGCCCATCTGATCCGTATGTTGGCGAGGAGTGGCGGCAATCCCGAGGGGGTCGAATCTTGAGTTTCGGAACTGTCATCAACAGCATCGATGGCCGGGTGCAGATACCGGTGGTCAACTTCCTGCTGGAGCGGTTCGGCGTGAGTTACCTGGACGTCATCACCGAGTTGGCGCCGAGCAAGATTCTCGCCGACCAGGCCGACCAGGCCCGCGTGGCCGCAATCATGCAGCGCCTTAACGTCTCCATGCTGGAGCACGGCTCAAGGCAGTTCGCGGTGGTCGCCCACTACGACTGTCCCGGCAACCCGCTTGGTCGCAGCGAGCAGATCGAGCAGCTGCGCAAGAGCATCGATTTTCTCAAGGAGAGCTACCCCGGCCTCGAGGTCATCGGTCTGTGGCTGCCCTCGCAGTGGCGGGTGGAAGAAGTCTGTTGATGGCAACAAGCTGGGGCGACTTGACGGCCGCGCACTTCGGCGAGATCATGGCGGTTTGCGCGGCCGTCCTCTTTTCCTGGACCTCTATCCTGTTCACCGTCTCCGGCCGCCGGCTCGGCGTGGCCACGGTCAACCTGCTGCGTCTGCCGTTGGGCGCAGTTTGCCTCGCGTGTGCTCACCATGTCCTATTTGGTCGCTTCTGGCCCGAGAACCTGACGGTTTCCGCCCAGATCTGGCTGGCTGCCAGTGGCATCGCAGGTTTGGCCATCGGCGATTCGGCCCTGTTCACGGCCTTCACCACCATCGGTCCGAGGCGCGGGATGATGATGATGGCCTCGGCGCCACTGTTCACGGTGGTCGTGGCGTGGATTCTCCTGGACGAGCACCTCGGGCTTTGGTCCCTGCTGGGTATCGCCATCGTGATCGGCGGTGTGTTGCTGGCGGTGACGGGGCGCGATGAAGGTGGTGGGGAGTTCGGTGGTCTTTCGGCAGCTCGCCTGCGCCACGGTTACCTGCTGGGACTCGTCGCCGCGGCGGGCCAGGGACTGGGCAGTGCCTTCGCCAAGCTGGGCATGGCCGAGATCGACCCCCTCAGCGCGACACTGGTGCGCATGGTCTGGGCGGCACTGGCCGCAGTGCTGATCATCCTGCCGAGACAGGCCGGTCGATTGTGGAATCGCCTGCAGGATGGAAAGGGGTTGCTGGCGCTGGGCGGGGCCCTGGCTTCCCGAGGTTCAGTGGCAGAGCGAGCTCG
>CBDURX010000253.1:0-4599 GCA_965369485.1 uncultured bacterium
AACGTGGCGTCGCTATCTCTTTGATTTCAAGCAGTTATACAGGCGTCCGATCACCATCCCAGACAGGCTCCTTGTTAACTTTTTTCGCCCATTTTTCGGTGTACCTGATTTCTGGGTCCCCGACTGCAACCCAAACTCAACTACATCCCCCACATGAAACCTCAAACCCCGGCCTGACCAGACGTGTATCACGTGATACCGGTAGATCGATGCCAGTTGAGCAGTGAAGGTGTACGCGCCGCCCATCCGCGAATAGTAAGATCCGTTCCACCGAGAACATACCCATCATTTCTCCACCATCCCCCACACACCCCATCATCGCAGCAGTACAATCTTCAGGGTGTCACTGCCTTCCTCCGTCTCCAACCGCACCAGGTAGGTGCCCGCAGAGACGCTCTGTCCCGCCTGACCTTTACCGTCCCACCTGAGAGAATGATGGCCCTCCTCGTGAACCCGATCAGTGAGCACGGCCAACTTGCGTCCCGTCATGTCGTATACCGAGATGAGTACGTGACGCGGCCGGATCAGAACAAAGGTGATGGTCGTACTGGGGTTGAAGGGGTTGGGATGATTTTGCAGTAGGTTTACCCCATGTGCGGGAGTCCGCGCATCATCCTCCACTCCGGTCACGATGGTTCCCCCTCGCAGGGAAACGGCAACCGGCGAAGGGTTCTCAGGCGCATCGTGGAAGATGAGGACGGTGTCGGTGGAGTACAAGGTATCCGATCGCGCCGTGACGGGATGAAAGGTGACGCTCACAGGAACGATTTCACCGGGAGTGAGCGTAGCGGGTAACTCAGCGAGGTAGACGACCTCGAAGGCGGGATCGTGCTGCTCCAACTCAACAGCAGAGACGACGAGGTCGCTGCCGCCCACGTTGCTCACGGAGAACGTGTCGCTGATGGCCCCCCATGGGGGAACGCCGAAGTCCAGGGTTACTCGGTTGACCCCGATCACCGCGTTGGTGGTCGTCAAGACCCTATCGGCGTAGATGTCCGGTTCGTACAGAATGTTCCGGTCGTCCTTCCAGGCCGTGATCAGACCTCCCGCTCCAGCCACGATATCGGGACGCAGCTGGTTGTGGGGAGCCGAGCAGACCAGATTGCCGTCGGCGTCCAGCAAGACCATCCCCGTGTCGTCGATATGCTGGGCATAGATGTCCTCGTGACCGGTGCCGAGCCGGTTGTCCTCCCAGGCGATGAAGGCTCCGCCGCTGCCATCCGCGCAGATGTCAGGATCCCGCTGGGCATCGGCCGCACCGCAGACGATGACGCCGTCGGTGACCCAGGCCGGTGTGCCATCGGTAAGGATTCGTTGCGAGTAAATATTGAGATCGAACGGGGGTCCGCCGCCCGCATCCCTGAAATCGTACCAGGTAATGATTGCGCCACCGGCACTGTCCGTGGCCAGGGCGGGACGGTACTGGGACTCCGCTGCGGAGCAGACCGCGACTCCGCTCGTGTTCCACAAGACACCGCCGGTGACGGCATCCAGCTTCTGCGCATAGATGTCGGGTGTGCCCGTCCTGCGATCGACCCAGGTGAGAATTGGGTGGTTGTCCGCCGCCAGCACGATGGCAAGCGCATCCTGACCGTTCGCGTTCTGGTAGACGGGAACGCCGTTGGGCGTCCACTGTGACACGCCGGATGCGTTCACTCTTTGAGCGTACACATCGTTCAGGTTGGTGCGGCCATCGGTCCAGGCGACGAACGCGCCACCGCTGCCATCCGGGCACAGCGTCGGGCCGTCCTGATTGAAGTCGGCACCGGCGATGAGCTGCGATGCCCCACCGTTCCAGAGCTTGTAGCCGTTTCCGTCTATGCGCTGGCCGTAGAGATTGTAGAAGACCGGGTCATCGTTCTTGTCCTGCCAGACAATGATGGCGCCGCCCTCCGCGTCGGAGCACATGGTCGGCTGATCTTCGGTCCCGCTGCCACCGGCGATGACGATGCCGTTCTGAGGTAACAGAATGTCTCCGTCGGCATCGACCCTCTGGCAGTAGATGTCATTCAGTCGCAGGGAGTAGTTACGGGCGTCGTGCCAGACGATGAACGCGCCTCCCACGCCATCCGCGAGAACGGGTGTGAATCCCGTCGTGGAAGTGGAAGAATTGTAGAGGTGTTGATCGCCCGGAGCCGTGCAAACGGGAACACCATCCGTCTGCCAGAGCACGATCCCGTTCACATCGACCCGCTGGGCATAGATGTCGGAATCCCCGTCCCTCTCGTCCTCCCAGACGACGATGGCGCCTCCGGCGGTGTCGGTCACCACGAATACGTCGTTCTTTTCTCCGTCCGCCAGGCTGAGGGGCGTGTTTGTAAGAGGATCGCCGCCCCACTGCCCGGAAGCACTACCGGCAGCGGCAGCAAGGAGGCACAACACCGCAAACCATTTACTCATCGTGTTACTCTCAGGTTCGAACTCTTCCGCTGTTCGTCAGTGGTCGCGTGCACATGGCATCCCACTTCACTGGAGCCATACGCGCAGGCAGTCGAATTTGCCTTTTCAGTAAATGATTCTACCGCGGATTATGCGTCCAGACAAGGGGGGCGACTCTGTGGAGGCCTGCCGGTTTCTCGATCAGGGTCAAACCCCGATCTGCTTCGTCTCGTAGAGCACCGAGGCGATCTTGTACAAGGTGAAGGTCGAGCAGGGAACCTGACCTCTGAGGTCCTCCAGCCGTTGCGCTGTGCGCAGCTTGGTCAGAATCCTCTCGGCCAAGGGGGCGGTCCGCTCGTTGTCCCAGGCCAGCTTGATCGTCTTGACAATGTAACGCTTCTCGGGGTCGGGAAGATGCTCGCGGACCTCGTTGAACTCGTCGGCGAGGCGCATGGCCTCCATCAGCAAATGCATGGCCGGAGGCGTGACAGGAACCTCGCTGATGGCGTCCGGGTCGGGCTCGACGACGGTGCGGAAGACGAAATCGCCTTGATCACGACGAAAGAAGATCTCGTAGAACGCCTCTTCTCCCTCCAGCGTTCCACAGCGGGCCCGGTCCACGGTGCCGTTGTTCAACATCACCTCGGCGTAGGTCTCCCCCTCTTCGTCTATGAACGTCAGGATACCGGTCTGATTGGAGGTGAGCAGGGTCTGGATCACGATGGGCATATCAAAGTATTTCAGCTTGCCTGACAGCTCCTTGCGACGCGTCTTGCGACGCATCTGCGAGATGAACTCCTGCAGTCGTTGCGCAAACACCCTGGCCAGCTGGAATCCGTAATCGGGCATGAGTGCGGAGATCTTCTCGAACGCATTGCGTGTCAGGGTCCACACTTGCGCCGACTCGGGCACCCGCCCGTCCGAATGTCGATCGCTGAGGGTGAACAGCGCCATGTCGCCGATGATCTCGCCGGGGGAGATGTAGGCGACCGGAACAGGGTCGGGATGATCCGGAGTGGCGCGGACGATCTCGATGGCGCCATCCAGGATCAGGTGGATCCGATCGGCGGGATCGCCGCTGCAGAAAAGCAACTCACCGCGGTCCAGCCACTGCACCTCGCCCGTGGTGACGATACATTCCAGGTCCTCATCGGAGAGCATCTTGAACAGGTCCACCGACTTGAGAGCCTCTTGAATCCTTTTGGGGGAAGCTATCTTGCGTTCTTCCATCTGTTCTACCACCTGTTCTGCCACCTTTCATGCGTTCATGTACCATTTCCGGACCAGGACCTGGGCCGTGTCGGCGACTCTGCGGGATTGTATGCCACGACACTGGCCAGGGCAAGAAAACTGGGTGCGCCGATGAGACGCCCGATCACACCGGACATGCGGATGATTGTGCAGAGATCGCTGCAGGAGTGTGCCACCGGATCGGCCGCTGAAAAGAATGATGAACCTCGTCCTTGCCATGAACGTGTTCTCCTTCTGCCGAGGCGACGGACGGTGCGTGCCCGAGCCACCGGCCCGGTCTCAGGCCGATCTGTTGCATGGGTCGTTAGCACTGTGTTTGCATTTATCGTTCCCCAACCATTCGTGTTCGCCCTCGATACGGAATCAATCTGCGAAATTGCCTCATTCTGGGGTCTGGACGCGGTGGGACCAGCCTGGTCGCGGGAATCCATTATTCAGAAGAAGTTGCTGCCAGGATCCAAGGGAGTGGTCGGCCGAATACCGTTCTGTCACAAGGATCCACGGTTAAGCTACACGCTCCCCGCCTGGCGCCCTCAACTACCAGATACGGGCCGGGTTTGCGTGTTCCGCCATCCGGCTCTGACGGTGCTGAGCATCGTCGAGGAGTGCCGCAACGCCCGCTATCTGCACAATCTGGACTTCGACCTGGACCGAGCGTTGGGTGTCTGGGAAGCGATGTACCGTCAAATTCTCGACCACCACCGCCTGGAAGGCAACTGGTTGTTCGTGCGCAAGGATCAGCTCCTGGCGGATGCGGGGTTGGACCGCCTCGCAGACTTCCTGCAGGCACCCCACATCGACCGCAGGTTCCCCGAACGGGCCCTGAACCGTCCCTTCACGCCACCGGCCCATCCCCCACCGCTGCCGGGAGCTCGTATCCTGGCCTGGATAATCAAGTGGCTTATCCCCGGTACGAAGCAGATGGGCCAGCATTAATTCGTGGACGTGGTGGTCCGACCCAAATCGGGA
>CBDURX010000254.1:0-4577 GCA_965369485.1 uncultured bacterium
GCATCTTCATCGGCCGTCACATTACAGTCGCCGTTGATCACGGCGCAGACGACCTCGCCACCGGCCGAGTAGCCCAGCGGGATCAGGAGGCCGGGATTGTCGCCCGCGGCGTAGCCCGGCGAGGGCGGATCGAACGACGACTGCTCTGCGGGATGCAGGATGAACTCGATGGGGTCCGCCGCGAAGACGCCGACCTGCATATCCATCAACACGATGACCGGGGACCACGGCAACGGTGTGGCCAGTCCGACGATGAAGTCGGGCGGAAGCGAAACATTGACTGCGCCAGCTGTCAAGTTCCAGGCCAAGATGAAGACACCAGGGGTGACCTCGACGTTGACCTCCCAGCCGGAAACAGCCTCGCCGTCCGCGCCCACGTAAGTAGGATTGGTCAGGCAGAGGTAGGCCGGGAACGGTGCCCCGACCAGGGCGTCGGTGCAGAAGACGATGGCATTCACGTCGAAGTAGATCCCGAGCATGTCATCGTCGGGGTCGATCTGCGCCATGGCGCCACTCGAAAACACGAGGCTAACCAGGCCGATCAGAACTACCAATTTCTTCATGATGTCTCTCCCTTTACAGGTGTTTTTCCCAAGCTCACTGGACACGAATATTGACCTTGGTATGCGCTGCCCCGTCGCCTGCATCGGCGAGGCAACCCAGTTCCAATCACCGGTAGAGAGCTATCGGAGCCCCCCAGCTGTCCTTCTCGATCTTGATACCCATCAGGCCCAACCTTGCCCGGAATACACTCCGGAAAAGATCCCCCTGGCGATGAGGCCTTGTGCCGTGGCCCCCAGGCGCCGGGTGGGAGGATCCCGCTCATCGCACTAGGGCGATCGACAGTCGGGACCGTCTGGATTCACCGGCTGACCAGACAACCGAGGCGATGTGCCCCCCATCGTGTGGCGCAGGGCGCTGCAACTGGGGGAACGACGAACACCGTCAGTTCCTGGTGCTGAATCGGCGTGGCTGTTTGCGTAGCGCCCGTAGGATCGTAGTTAACTCCGATCGCTGCAGGCAGGCACCGGCCACAGTCACTCCGGTCAAGCCGAGAAGAAATGTCAAAGAAACCAGCGCGCTCAACGATTTGAGCCTTTGTAACCCCGTCATTGCACAAGCTAAGTTGTGCAATCGGGAGTCAACTCAACCATTCCTCGGTTATGGGCAAGCAGTACCCATACCTTGGGCCAGTAGGACGATGTCGGACAAGTTGATGACACCATCCCAGAAGAAGTCTGCGCAATAGTCATAGGGACCGTAGAACACCTGAGAGAACAGGACCACGTCGGTCAAGTTCACGATCAAGTCAGCATTCATGTCAGGGCTGTTGAACATGAAGTTCAACGGTGCCTGGTTCAACGAGTCGCCGTTGATGACAACGACGAGCCCGCTACCGCAGCCGCCCGCAAACATCGAGCCACTGAATGTAGTCTGACCATTCTGATCGGTGCTCGCATCGGCCACTGTGCCACCGGGGCAAAACGTGAAGTTCCCAGTGTCAGCGTCGATCCAAATATCCTCGAAAGGATAGTTGAAGACGGGCGTCATCGCCTGATCGATCAACGTCACCGTGACTGTCGCGTCGGTCTTGGCCCCACCGAAGATGAAGACGTCGTTTAAACCGTCGCCAGCAGCATTCGGCAAGGAGTAAACCGACACCTGGGTTGTCGCAACCGTTGTTGCAGACGAGTTATCCAGATCTGGAATACCCGCCCAAGCCACAGATGCCAAGCTCACGACCAAGCTGCAAACCAGCAGACCCATGAGTTTCCTACGAACCATTAGGACACCTCCTAAAAGGCACAATCAAGCGAGGGTGGCAAACCCCAGCGAAAACGTTTTTTTTCAGCGTTGAGGCCTCCTTTCCACTCTTTACAGGTCCATCACTTGACCGCATGAGGTTACCATATAGGTCTGTGAAGCGCAAGTGGATTTTTTCCATGGCTCCTATAATTTGCAAATCGTTAGCTTCTTGACCCCGGTTCTTTGCGGAATCATGCTTCACTGGAGGTTTAGAACGATTCTTGGATTAACCCGAATTATTCATGAAGGTTCGTAGCGAAAAGGAGGAAAATGCGTGGTGAATTGAATAATCTGTGGTGGGCGAAGACGGACTCGAACCGCCGACCTCCTGCTTGTAAGGCAGGCGCTCTAGCCAGCTGAGCTATTCGCCCGATCCGCGGCGGAAAGACCGCCATAAGAACAGGGGCAGGAGCACACAGTAGCCGCAGACAAGAAGCAACGGCGATGCTGTCATATCACCGGTGGCCAGAAGAAAGTACCCGAGGACAAGGAGTGCCAGAGCGCACCATAACAGGATTGTACGTTTCAGAAATGCTGTCATCACGGTTCTCGAGTACAAATGAATTGTGGAATTGTTCCCCCGATGGGCTATGTGCCAACCGGCCGGATTGCAGAGCATCTTGGCATCTCAGGTACCAAGATAGCGGCGCAAGTCGGGGGCGTCAACGATCTGTTCCACGCCGCTTCTGGCGATATGTGTTCACGGCTCGCTCGTGCTCCTGGCGCGTGCGAGAAAAGACGTGCCCCCCCTCCCCATCGGACACGAAGAAGATGATCTCTCCATCCAGGTCCGGTGCCGCCGCCGCCTTCATGGCCGCAAGTCCGGGGTTGCCGATGGGTCCCGGCGGCAGGCCGGGATGACGATACGTGTTGTAAGGCGAGGCTATGGACAGGTCCTTGTAGAGAAGACGTTTTCCTCTCTTCTCCAGGAAGTAGGCCACGCAAGGATCGGCCTCCAGTCGCCACCCTTTCCGTATCCTGTTCAGGTAGACGGCGGCGATCCTCGGTCGCTCGTCGTCCCGGCGGGCTTCGGCCTCGACGATGGATGCCAGGGTCAGCAACTCGTGGGGAGTCAGCGCCTGTTCCATCACGCGAGGCGACCGGTGCCGGTATACCGAGTCCAGTCGAGTCACCCCCATCCCCACGATGGTCGCGGCGACCACGGCAGCCTCAGTCCCCTCCGCGAAGTGATAGGTGTCAGGGGCCAGATATCCTTCCGCCCAATGTAAAACCCGGGAGGCTCCCGCAGGTTGTTGATGGAAAAGGGAATCGTAGTCTGCCAGCCTCTGTTCGCTCCCCAGGAAATCACGGGATGCTGCGATCGCCCGCGTCACCGAGTCGGCTGCGGAGAGGAACAGTTCTGCAGTGCAGCCAAGTCCCGCCGCGACGATGGAGGCGGCTTCCCGAGCGTTTTTCCCTTCCGGAATGGTGATACGCACCAGCACGGTCGAGCCGGCAACGAGGCGGCCCAGCAGGTCACGGGGAGCCAGGCCGTACGGCAAGGAGTAACGACCGGCCTGCAGACGCCTGTCACGGCCGGTCAGGCGCGCCGCGTAGCGGAACAGACGGGGATGGTGCAGCAGGCCCTGCCGCACCAGGCTGTCGGTGACCGCCATCAGAGTGGCACCCGTCGGTATGCGCACTTCTACTCGTGAAGGCCGGGCCGAACCGCCACCGGTAGAGGGAGTGGTCCAGGCCCGCCACACCCAGGCGGTGGCCATCAGACCGGCCACCAGCAGGAGCGCGGCCCCCAGCTGCCAAACCGGGACGGCCCGGCCTGTTACTCTCTTGCGGGCAGTCACTTCCTTAACCTGCCCCCCCGTCGGCGGCGATCCAGGAACTGCTGAAGGATGATCTCGGCGGCAACGGCATCCACCTCCGCCTTGGCACGCCGCCGCCGACCGCTCATGTGCAAGTAGTTTTGCGCCTCGCGACTGCTGAACCGTTCGTCCTCGAGGGTAACCGGCAATCCGGTGTGCGCGGCGACCTTCCGGGCGAACGCGCGCACCCGTACTGCCATTTCGCCTTCCTCGCCGTGGGCGGTCAAGGGCAAACCGATCACCACCTCGGTGATGTGACGCTCACGAATCAAGCGGTCGAGATAAATGAAGAATGAGCCCTCGGATCCAGACTTGTGGGTGTGAACCGCAGTGGCCAGACTGCCTCCCGGATCGCTGACGGCAACACCGATTCTGCGCAGGCCATAGTCGAGTCCGAGGAAGGGTGCCATCTGGAAATCAGCTAGAGGAGTCGAGCCGTTTGGTCAGTTGCACACGGAACCGCCCGTCTTCAGCAAGGCCGAACTCCAGGCTGTCGCTGAACTCGCGCATGATCAAGATGCCGCGGCCTCGTTCGCGCATCAGGTTTTCCGGTGGTTGCCAGTTCTGGAAATCGAAACCTTTCCCGTGGTCCAGCACGATGACCCGTACCTGGTCGTCCTGGATGTGGAAGTGAATCTCCACCTGGAGATCTTCCCTGAGGCCGTTGCCGTGTTCCATGGCGTTGGTACAGGCCTCGATGACGGATGTGCTCAGCTCGTCGATGGCCTTCTTCTCGCAGCTGAGGTCGCTGGCCAGTTCCATGAGGACGGCATCTGGCACGCCCAGGTAGACTTGCTGGCTCGGTATCTTGAGTTCGATGTGGGAATTCACCGGCTTATGGCCTCGAGGTCGGTTACCTAGGAAAAGCTGTTCACAGCTTCGTTCTCGTCGTCAAACGATTTGAAGACCGTGTAGAGCTTCGAGACGATGAAGATGTTCTCGATACGGTCC
>CBDURX010000255.1:0-4565 GCA_965369485.1 uncultured bacterium
ATGACCCAGGAGCTGATCAGCGTCAACACCGTCTTCCCCAACACCGAGGACCAGCTGATGGCCAACTTCCTCTGGAGCCTCGGCAACCTGGACCTGACCGCTTACACACCCGTCCTGCACGCCGATTTCCTCTTCCAGTTCCAGAACTTCGACGTCGAGCGGTTCAACCTGCCTTCCCAGTATCTCGACCGTGCCGAAGAACTACAGGTGGCCGCCAACACCTTCGCCACCGCCAGCGGGATATCCGAGATCGTCATCCAGATGTTCGAGTCCCTGGAGGGGTGGGTCGATTCCGTCAATCCCCTCTTCCCGGACAGCCGCCGTCGCATCTACGAGATCCACCTCCAGGTGATCAGGCCCGGGGACACCACTTTCGTTATCGGGGGCCTGCAGGAGTTCTTCGTGGCCGGACGTGATTCCACCGTGCCCGGAGGCGAGATGCGCACCTACTTCGAGCTGAAGGGACAGCTGGACTGGTCCAACGCCAAGGCTTCCGAGGGTGTCAGCTGGGGTGCGTTCAAGGTACTATTCATGCCGGGCAGTCCCTAGGCAGAGATCGCGAACAGCTCCTCCCGGTCAAACCAGAACCGGCTCCGGCGCCAGCTCATCTTGCGACGGCCGGTAGGAGCGGCGAGGGACGTGCTTCTTCTGGATGGCGCGGAAATCGTCGAGGTGGACCAGGAGCAGTTCCACCAGGTGGGGTTCGAAGTGCGTGCCGCTCCCCTTCTTGATGAAGTTCAAGACCTCTTCTTGGGACATCGCCCGGCGGTACACGCGGTCACAGCTCAGAGCGTCGAAAACATCCACCAACCCCACGATGCGCCCGTAGATGTGGATCTGCTCGCCCTGCAACTCCCTGGGATAGCCCGAACCATCCCATTTTTCGTGGTGCTCCAGGGCGATGACCGCAGCCGCCTTCAAGATCGGTCGCTGGGATTTCTTCAGGATGTTGTACCCGATGGTGGTGTGGGTCTTCATCTGCTCGTACTCGGTCGGGGTGAGCTGACCCGGCTTCAGCAAGATGTCGTCGGGAATGCCGATCTTGCCCACGTCGTGCATCGGTGAGGCTTGACGCAGCAGCTCCGCCTCCTCCCTGCTCAGACCAGCCAGGCGCGCCAGAAGGGCCGAGTATTCGCCGACCCGCACGATGTGATCGCCGGTCTCCTTGGAGCGGCTACCCACTACGCCGCCCAGAGTCAGGATCACTTCTTTCTGGGTGTCGACGATCTCCTGCTCTTTCTGCCGCGATTCTTCGCGGGCCGTTTTCAGGTTCGACGCCATCTCGTTGACAGCATCCGCTAGCAATCCTAGCTCGGTCCGGTCCTTCAAGTGCATGGGGGTGTCCAGGTCGCCGCGGCCGATCCGTTCCAACCCCTTGCGCAAGTCGTGTACCGGCCGCAGGAGCAAGGACATCAGCAACAGGGCCGAAGCTATGCCGGCGGCGAGCAGTACGGCGGTGATGTAGATCATCTCTTGCCGGGACCGGGTCGCCATGGCCTGCAGGTAGGACCTCTGCAATCCGACCAGGACCGAGCCGAGAACCTGGCCGTTGGCGTGCCGGACGGGCACCCAGGTAACCAGCATATCCTCGTCGCCCAGCATCATCTCACCTGGCATCAGCTCCTGGGTCGTGGCGACCGGCGTATGATTCCGGTCCCGTATGAAGGGAGAACCGAGCAGCCGTGCGTCGGCGTGCCCCTGGATGGTTCCCCGGTGGTCAAGCACCACCGTGAAGGACAGGCCCGGCCGCTCCTCCAGCAGCTCGGTCACGGCGGGATAGAGCGTCAGTTCCGGGTAGGCGCTGAGCAGGGGGTCGATGCTCAGCAAAGCGAGGTTGCGCGCCTCCAGGAGGAGGCGGGTCTCGCTCTCCTCCGTCAGCGCCTCGCGGGCGTTGCGCTCGGCGACCCAGCCGACGCCGATGACGGTCAGGGTGATGAGCGCGACCACCACGCCGGTGATGATCCAGCGAATGCTGGTCACGCGGCGGTGAGCGAGCCGGTGTCCATGGGACCTCTCCTCCGGTCCACTCTGTCCGAGTTCCCTCTCTTGCCCGTCCTGCATGCCCGGCCTTCTCCTTCTGCTGTGGCCGGATCCGGGAGTAGTCTTACCCCGGATTACGACTCGCCCAGGATCTCCTGGATGCGCGACATCTGCTCGCGCGCTCGTTCGAGGTACCCGATGGCCCGCTCGTCCGTGGGATCCACCTCCAGCGCCTTCTCCCAGTCACCGACGGCGTCGTGCAACCGGCCGGCCGCGAAGGCTTCCATGCCACGGGCCAAGTACTCGCGCTTCAGGTACTCGGCTACCTGCTGGTAATTCGGATCGGCCGACCACACCAGTTCCCAGTAACGGACCGCATCGTCGTTGCGCCCCTCCTCGATGGCGGTTATACCGCGACGGTAGAGGTCTGCCATGTCGCGTTTCTGCGCCTCCGTAAGCGCCGGACGCGTCTGCGGTGCCGCCACCGGAACCGATCCACTGCCCGAGCCGGTACTCCCCTGGTCGGCGGCCCGCGCAGCCACGGCCCGGGCCGCTCGCTCCTGTCGCCGCGCGGCCTCTGTTTCCTCGAGCCTGATCTTCGCCAGCAGGTCGACCACCGAGCTCATGCCCCTGACCTCGGGGTCCAGCTCCCTGGCCTGCTGCAGCGCCGCCTCGGCCTCCTCCAGTTGACCGGCCTGGGCCAGGAGGCGAGCCTGCTGGACGAGGCTCTCGGCGCGGGTGCGAATCGCTTCTTCTGTAAGCTGCAACATGAACCCGGCTTCCTGGTCACCGGGCTCGACCGCTAGCACAGCGGCAAAGGCGGTACGGGCGGCCAACAGGTCGCCGGCCGCGAAGGCTCCCAGGGCGTCGTCCAGCATCTGGCGGATCTCGGCCGAACGGGCAGCCTGGCGGTCGCTCGCAGCGCGTACCCTCTCCAGGGCCGCGGCCGCTTCGCCATCCGCCGGCTGCAGACTCCGAGCGCGTCCCAGCGCCACTATCGCCCCTACGTAGTCACCGGTCGCCTCCAGCTCCAGACCCCGGGAGCGGAACGCCAGGGCTTGCAATCCGCGCACGCCCGGTTCGCCAGGGGCGAGGACGTCGACCATGGTGAGGATCTCCAGCGCCTCGGTGTAGCGGCCCGACTCTATGGACTGCCTGGCCTGCGCCAGCAGGTGGTCGATACGCGACCGGTTACGCTGCTCGAAGGCCTGATTCAACCTGCTCTGCAGATCCTCTTCCTCGGCCACGAGATGGGCCAGTCGACTCTCCTCGGTAGTGGGACCGAAGGTGAGGACCAGACCGATGCGGTGGACCGATTCGAGGGCATTGTCTTCGAACATGTAGTCCACGGTCAGGTCGCGCCACCGGATGCCGGTACCGGCGGCCAGGGTGCCGTGGTTCACTCCCATCCGCATGGCCAGGGTCGACATGAAGTCCAGCTCCAGCCCTGCGTGCAGTCGCGAGTCCATGTCCTGGGTCTTCTCCAGGTCGCTGGCCATCAGCACGGAGACCTTCTGACCCAGCCGGTGCATGTAGGCAAACCCCAGACGGATTCCAGCGGGGTCGGATACCGATTCCTGATCCAGGCGGATGGACGGCTCGATGGCGTTACGCAGAGCGAGGCCGAGGGTCAAGGACTCGGCGAAATCCGACTCGCCACCCGCGGCCTGCAGTGGGCGCACGAGGACACCCAGGTCGAGCCCGGCCCCGGAGTCGGAGAACCCGGCCAGGCTTTGCCGCTGCAGTTTGAGTGCGACGCCGAGGCTCCAGGCCTTACCGATGCCGCGACCGTAACCCATGACGATCTCGGTCTCGCTGTCGGAGAGATCGTCGTTCAAGAGGATGTTGCGCTCGTCCCTCTGCTCGATGCCGTCCACACCGAAGTGACGGAAGGTGAGAGAGGCCGCTCCCCAACGCCAGCTCGGCAGCACGAACGAGGCGTACTGCTCGTTGAAGCCGAGGCCAATCAGGTTGGTGTGAGTGGCCTGGAACTGCTTGCGTATCACCCAGCCCAGCCCGCCGGGATTCCACAGGACGGCGCTGGCATCGTCCGCCACGGCGGCGTAGGCTCCACCCAGGGCCAGGGCGCGGTTGCCGGCACCGTAGGCGAAGACCGAGCGCCCACCGCCGTCGTCTAGGCACCAGGCATGACCGGGCACGCCGGCCACGCCTACAAGCACGGCCAACAGGACCAGCAGCGGGAGTGTGCAGGCTCCAGTCTGTACGAATCGCCCTCTCATCGCACCACTGCCACCTTCCTGAGCACACGCTCGCTCTGACCGTCGGCAAATCGCACCGTCAGCTCCGCCACGTACACGCCGTTACGGACGGTGGTGCCGCGACCGTTGAGGCCGTCCCAGATATCCTCCTGGTACAGACCCGCCGTCCGCCAGGCGTCCACAATGATGGTGCGGACCGTCTCGCCGCGTGCCGTCACGATGCGCAAGGTGACACTGGCGTCGTCCCGCAGGGAGTAGACGAAGGTCGTCGGTTCCCTGCCCGCGGCGAACGGGTTGGGGAAGTTGGCATAGCTCTCGGCCAAGTTCTGGCCAGTGAAGTGTCCGGCCTCGGTCCACAGCGGGAAG
>CBDURX010000256.1:0-4565 GCA_965369485.1 uncultured bacterium
TCTGGAGTTGCTGGAAGAGGCACGGCTAAAAACGCGCTTGCCGTTCGTGACCGAGGTGCTCGATCCTCGTGACGTTGAGTTGGTGGCCACCTCGGCCGACATGCTGCAGATTGGTAGCCGCAGCATCCAGAACTTTCCACTGCTCAAGGAAGCCGGCCGCAGCGGACGGCCCATCCTCCTGAAACGGGGAATGATGACTACCGTAGACGAGTGGCTCAGCAGTGTGGAACATTTACTCGCGGCCGGAGCAGAACAGGTCGTTCTGTGCGAGCGCGGCATACGTACCTTCGAGTCCACAACCCGCAATACACTCGACCTCGGCTCCGTGGCGGTGATGAAGCAAAGGACTCACTTGCCGGTCATCGTCGACTCCAGCCACGCGGCTGGAAACGCAACCTACGTGAGTGCACTCAGCCGTGCTGCGGTAGCTGTGGGAGCGGATGGCCTGCTGGTGGAAGTGCATCATCAGCCCGAGCGGGCTCTCAGCGACGGTTACCAATCCCTCACTCATGGACAATTCCAGGAACTGGTCGTAACTTGCCGTGCCGTGGCGCGAGCCGTCGGGCGCGATCTTTAGCGTGCTATGCTCATACATTCCTCAGACTCGATCTGCCCACCACTGCCAGAGTTGCATACTGTGGATTTACTCTCTACTTGTGTCATCGCCATAGACGGCCCAGCCGGTTCGGGAAAATCGACCACGGCTCAGGCGCTGGCTGAACGCTTTTCTCTGCTTTACGTCGACACCGGTGCCATGTACCGCGCCCTGACCTGGGCAGCCCTGCAAGCTGGTATCCCCACCGATGCCGGCGACGATCTGGTCGACCAGCTGCGCACAGCCAATTTAGAGCTGCGCAGCGCCAAGCGTGACCAATCAGTGCTCTGGAACGGGCAGGACATTACCGAGGCCGTTCGCACACCCGCCGTGGACGCAGCTGTCTCCACAGTCAGCAGCCATGCCGCCGTCCGGGAGAACATGGTCGAACGCCAGCGCGAACTGGGCCGCAACAGAGGCGTGGTGATGGAAGGGCGCGACATCGGTAGCGTGGTTTTTCCCCTGGCGACAGTGAAAATCTACCTCGACGCCTCCCTGGAGGCTCGGGTCCACCGACGCTACCGCCAGTATCGCCTGGCGGGCCAGGAGGTGGATCGGGCACTGATTCGTGACGAACTCGCCGCCAGAGACAAGCGTGACAGCGAACGGTCCGAAAGCCCTTTGACCATCTCGCCTGACGCATGTGTTCTGGAAACCAGCCGCTGGAGCCTGCAAGAGCAGATCGAGTGCGCCGCTCGCACAGTACGGATCCTGGTGGCCGAACGATGCCGCACGGCTGCGGCCGCCGCACTGCCGGATGGTTACCTGTCCCTGAAGTACCGCTGGGCCTATAGCGGTTTCGAGGCACTGGCCCAGTTCTATGGCGTGCGACGGATCTACATGGAGGGTGCGGGGGTCGTCAAGGGTTGCATCATCGCCTGCAACCACATCAGCTGGTGGGATCCTCCTCTGGCGGGTTCCGTCCTGACCCGCTGGCCGGTGAACACCCTGGCCAAGGCCGAGCTGTTCCGGTATCCCCCTCTGTCTACCTTTATACGGTACCTGGATACTATTCCCATCCAGCGTTCCGGCTACGATCGGCAGGCGTTCAGTGCGGCCGTTGCCAGCCTGGACCGGGGCAACAACGTCTTCATCTTCCCCGAGGGGACCCGGCGCCCCATCTGCAAGCCAGGCCCCGTCCGCAGCGGTCTGGGCATCTTGTTGCAAGCCACATCGGCTCCGCTCCAGCCCGTGTTCGTGCGGGGAACATGCCACCTGGAACCTGGCGGTTCCCGCGTTTCACCCCCGGAAGTGCGTGTCGGTCCCCTGGTGCGCATGCACGGCTTGCCCACGCTTTGCCAACTCTACGACAGAAAGAACGTGACCGAGCGAATCGCTCGTTTCTGCAACGCCATCTTTTGGGAATTGCAGGCCCGCTCTTTCGCGGAACATCCCCCCACCGACTGGGAGCTGGCCGAGAGCGAGCGCCAGGATCGGGCGTACAAAGCCAAATTCAAACATCTCTTCGGACATCGCCAGACACACGGCAGACAGCTTGCCGGATCCGGCTGACCTGACCCGCATTATTCATGAAGGTCATACTGCGTCAGGTCAAATACTTGTCTGGACACGCGTTCTCGGATCTGCTCGGTCAATGCACCGCAACACACCGGGTACGCTACCCTCACAGATCCTTGCGAGCACGTGTCCGGAGGAGCATCTTCCTCCGCCTCGTTGCGGACCTTCATGAATAAAGTGGGCTAAATCTTGCCAAAAAGCCCGTTAAGTTGTATATTCCCCCTCCTACCCGGCCCTGGAGCCGGGTAAATCTATGTTAGAAGGAGGCGTTGTTTCATGACCACCAATCCCAGTCCCGGGTCGGACGAGGCCAAGGAGAATCTGGCCACGCCCGTTCCCGACCTGGCTGCTGTAAGCAATTCCAATCCCGGAGATGAGGGTAAGGAATCGGGTCCCGTCCACGGCGCGACGGTACCCAGCGTACCCAAGTTGACCAAGGAGTTCGACCCCGAGTCTATCGTCAACATCGATTATTTCGAAGGTGACGAGGTAGATCAGAGCGAGTTCCTCAAGCTGATCAATCAGTACGAGGAAACCCTCACCGAGATCCAAGAGGGTCAGATCCTCAAAGGAACCGTGGTCGAAGTGCGCGAAAACGAAGTTCTCTTGAACATCGGTTTCAAGAGCGAAGGTGTCATACCCATCGAAGAATTCGGCAAGGTAGAAGACCTCAAGGAAGGCGACTGCTTCGACGTCTTCCTCGAGAAGATCGAGAATCAAGATGGTTTGGTCGTCCTTTCCAAGGAACGCGCCGACTTCTTGAAGGTATGGGACAGAATCAAGGTCGCTCACGAAAACGGTGAGATCATCTCCGGTGTCGTCGACAGGCGCATCAAGGGTGGACTGGTAGTCAAGCTGTGGGGCGTTGATACCTTCCTGCCTGGCTCCCAGGTAGCTCTCCGCCAGGTCCCCAACCTTGAGGACATGATTGGCGAGGAAATAGACTGCCGCATCATCAAGAAGAACAAGCGACGCCGCAATGTTGTCGTCTCGCGGCGCATCGTACTCGAACAAGAGCGCGAAGAAAAGAAGCGCACGCTCATAGCCGAGCTTGAGAAGGGCCAGGTCCGCAAGGGTATTGTCAAGAACATCACCGATTTTGGTGCCTTCGTCGATCTGGGCGGCATCGACGGCCTGCTGCACATCACCGATCTTTCCTGGGGCCGCGTTTCTCACCCGAGCGAGGTGGTCGCCATCAGCGAGGAGATCGAAGTCAAGGTGCTCGACTTCGAGCAAGAGCGGGAGCGCATCTCCCTCGGCCTGAAGCAGTTGCAGCCCTACCCCTGGGACGACGTGGAGAAGAAGTACCCTGAAGGTGATGTCATACGCGGCAAGGTGGTCAGCATCACCAATTACGGCGCTTTCGTGGAGCTGGAAAAGGGTGTAGAGGGCTTGATTCACATCAGTGAGATGAGCTGGACACGACACATCAAACATCCGTCCAAGGTGGTGGCCATCGGCGATAGTGTGGACGTGATGGTGCTGAAGATAGACAAGGAGCACGAGAAGATCTCCCTCGGCCTGAAACAAACCGAATCAGACCCCTGGCTGACCTTGGTCGAGCGTTACCCCGTTGGTACGGTCATCGAGGGCAAGGTTCGGAACCTGACCGATTTCGGTGCCTTCGTGGAGGTGGAGGAAGGCATCGATGGTCTGGTTCACATCAGCGACATGTCGTGGACCAAGCGGGTGCGCCACCCCAAGGAGGTGCTACGGCGCGGTGACACTGTAGAAGTTCAGATTCTCGATATCGACAGCAACAAGCGGCGTATCAGTCTGGGGGTCAAGCAACTCAAGGACAATCCCTGGCCAGAACTAGCCGTGGAATTCCCGGTAGGTAAAGAGGTGGACGGTACAGTGACTCGCATGCTCGATCACGGCGTGATCGTTAAGATCGACGACGAACTCGAGGGTTTCGTGCCACTGGGACACCTGGCTATTCCCAAACTCGACAAGCCCCAGTACTATTTCAAGGAGAATGAAGAGGCCCCCTTGAAGGTCATCAAGATGGATGTGGAGAACCGGCGTATCGTCCTGTCCATTGCCGAGCGGTTGAAGGACATGGAGGAGGGTACGACCGAGGCATTCATCGACAACCACCCACGACTCGAGGACGTGGTGGCAGCCGACCTGGCGGAGCTGGAACGAGCCGAAGGTACCTCCTCCGAGACGACCGGGGAGACAGCTGCGGAACCGGAAGCCGACAAAGTAACCGAGGTGAGTTCGCCGGTGGAGCCGACAGCGGCAGTGGCGACTGTTCCTCAAGAAACTACGCCCGAGGCTCCCGCGGCGGAGGCCGAGGCAGAGGAACCGGCGCCCGAGGTTCTTGAAGCTGCAGCCGAGCCGGCCAAGGCGGAACCTGCACCAGAGTCAACCGCAGACGACACTGATGAAGCTGACGAGGTGGTGGCGGTAGATGCCAAGGACGAGGTGGTGGCGGTAGATGCCAAGG
>CBDURX010000257.1:0-4562 GCA_965369485.1 uncultured bacterium
GGGTCAGCCCCATCCCCCAGCCGCGAGCCATGGTCGTGAACCCCGCCTCGAATATCTTGTTCCCCACGCCCGCCCGGATACCGCGACCGGTGTCGCTGATCTTGATCTCCACGCCGCCCTTCTCCGTGTCGGCCAGCTTGATGGTGATGGTGCCTTTACCCTCCGCCAGAGAGTCGATCCCGTTCTTGATGAGATTCTCCAAGACCCACTCCATCAGTTCGCGGTTGATGCGACAACGGTTGCTGACGGCGCCTTCGGAACGCAGCTCGACGCGGCTGCCCAGATGAGGCAACCGTCGGCGGAAGTAGACGATGGCGCCGTCCACCACCGCTGTGATGTCACTGTCCTGCAGTTGCGGCTTCGAGCCGATCTGGCTGAAGCGGGCGGAGATCTTGCTTAGCCTCTCCACATCACGTCCCAGTTCCATCATGACCTCGTCGTCGCCGACCTTCTCCCGCAGTAACTCCATCCAACCCATGATGGAAGTGATGGGCGTGCCGAGCTGGTGGGCGGTCTCCTTGGCCATCCCGGCGAACAGCCGCTGCTGCTCGCCCACCTTCTTCGTCTGCAGAGCCCAGACAATCAATAAAAAGAAAACTGCCAGAAGCAGCAGCTCCAGATGAGGCATCCAGCGGATGCGCTTGGTCAGAGCCGAGGTCCCGTAGTGGACCGTCCCCAGCCGCAACCCATTCTCCGGCTCGAGAATGGCGAACGGTTCCTGGTCCGTGTCGAACTTCTGGACCAGGGCCAGAATCCGCGCGACGCCGGCGTGGTCCGGCGCCGCCGGATCTGTTCCCATCAGAACCTCCAGATCCGGAATCTCGATGCCGATGACCCGCTCGTTCCACATGATGGGCCGTCCGGCGTTGTCGGTGATGATGAACGGGATCTCGATCTCGTTGACCGTGCGGATGATCTGATGCTGCAACTCACTCTCCGGCCCTTCCGCCAGGAACCGGCTGGCGAGGCTGGAGAACAGGAAGGTGGTCAGCCGGCTCTGCCGCTCGATGGTCTGGGAGACCTGCAAGGTGAACAGGGTGACGGCCAGAACTATGCCGATGCTCCCGACCAGGAGGTAAATGTTGAACAGCTGCCGCCGGCGCAGTCCCAGGACGCGTTCAGGCCAGTGGGACATGGGTGGCGGGCCTCCTTCCCGGTACGCACTGCCGCGAAACCAGGCTAACCGATGTATTCCTGTCCGTTCAGGTAGGGCCGGAGGGCCTCCGGCACCCGGATGCGGCCGCTGGCGGTTTGGTAATTCTCCATGATGGCCACCAGGATGCGCGGTAGGGCCAGGCCGGAACCGTTGAGCGTGTGCACGTACCCCCTGGCGTTACGACCCTTGAAACGGATGTTGGCCCGCCGCGCCTGGAAATCCAGGAAATTGCTGCAAGAGGAGACCTCGAGCCACTTGCCCACACCTGCCGCCCAGACCTCCAGATCATAGCACTTGGCTGCGGCGAAACTGAGGTCGCCGGCAGCCAGAACAACGACACGGTAAGGCAGTTCCAAACGGCGCAAGATCTCCTCGGCGTCGTCGGTGAGCTTCTCCAGATCGTCCCACGAGTCCTCGGGGCGCGTGAACTTGACCATTTCCACCTTGTTGAACTGATGCACGCGCAACAGACCCCGCGTGTCCTTGCCGGCCGCCCCCGCCTCCCGGCGGAAGCAGGGGGAGAACGCCACGTAATTCAGCGGTAACTCCTCTGCGCGCAGGGTCTCATGCCGGTGAATATTGGTCACCGACACCTCGGCGGTGGGGATCAGGAACAGGTCGTCCTGCTGGCAGAGGTACATGTCCTCTTCCAGCTTGGGCAGCTGACCAGTGCCGGTCATGGCGGCCCGGTTGACCAGGTAGGGTACATTGACCTCCCGGTATCCCTGCGTCAGGTGGATATCCAGCATGAAGTTGATCAGGGCCCGCTCCAGACGTGCACCATCGTCGACCAGCAGGGTGAATCCGGAACCGCTCATGCGCGAGGCGCGCTCCAGTTGCAGAATCCCCAGCTCCTCGCCTATCTCCCAGTGCGGCGTGACGGGAAACTGCGGCTGCAACGGCTCGCCCCAACTGCGCACGACCTCGTTGTTTTCTTCTCCGCCCGCGGGAACGGACGGGTCAGGAATGTTGGGAATCTGCATGTAGAGCCGCTCGACCTCTTCCTCTTGGTCGGTCGCGTCGGCGCGCAGCTTCTTGAGCCGCACGGCGATCTCTTTCATGGCAACGATAGCGTCGCTCGCATCTTCCCCTTGTTTCTTGAGGGCGGCGATCTCCTTGTTGGCCTTGTTGGCCTCGGCCTGCAACTGCTCCATTTCCTGCAAGGCCGCGCGTCGCTGTGCGTCCCGCTCGTAATAGGCGTCGATGTCCACGGTCTCGTTCTTCAAGTCAACCGCGCGGGTGACTAGCTCCCGATTCTCACGGATGAATTTTCTATCCAGCAAGGTCCATCCCTCCTGCCGCCCGTGAGGCACCGTCTGCGGGGAGAATGAAATTGCATTCGCACTGGTTGACTGCTAGAAGGGTATAAGCAATTGACCAATTACGGGCAAGGCAAATCGCCCCAACATGGCCTCTCACCGGTACGAAGCGATGATAACGGCACTGAGAGACATTCCTCTGCGGCAGCGGATCATCACGGCCCTGGACGTTCCCGGAGCCGCGCCGGCCGTGGAGTTGGCCCGCAGGCTCGGCCAGGACGGCCGCTTCGTGAAGGTCGGCCTCGAGCTATTTTCCGCTGCCGGCCCGGAAGTGATTCGTCAGCTCCAGGCTTGTGGTAAGGAAGTCTTCCTCGATCTCAAGTACCACGACATTCCCAACACCATGGCCGGCGCAGCCCGTACGGCGTGCGACCTCGGCGCCGTCATGGTCACGGCTCACGCCTCCGCCGGCCGTAGAGCCTTGTCAGCCACCGCTGCGGCGCTGGCCCAGCACAGCGGGAGCGGGCCACGCCCCCTGCTCTTGGCTGTGACCGTCTTGACCAGTCTCAGTGCCGAGGACTGGCAAGAGATATCGCCTCGGTCCGAGGAGTTGCGAGAGCGCATCGTGCGGCTGGCTCGCCTGGCTTGCGACTGCGGTTGCGACGGTGTAGTCTGCTCGGCCACCGATCTGACCTACCTGCGGGCCGAGCTCGGGCCCGGGCCGCTGGCGGTGACTCCCGGCATCCGGCCGGCAGCCACGGCGACGGACGACCAGCAGCGGGTCGCCACGCCAGCCGCCGCCGCCGCCGCCGGCGCTGACTTCCTGGTGATCGGCCGGCCCATCACCCGTGCCGCCGATCCGGCGGTAGCCCTGGCGGAGATAGGCAAGGAGCTGCCGGCCTGACCGCAAACCACCGGCCTGATCTGGCCGGCAGCCCAGGAGAAGGAGACCCGATGCAAGAAAGCGAACTCCTGAAACTGATGACCGAGCTGGGCGCCCTGCAACGGGGCCACTTCTTGCTGAGCAGCGGGCTGCACAGCGACACCTATTTCCAGTGCGCGATGCTGTTGCAATTTCCGGACCTGGCCCGGGAACTCGGCCAGAGACTGGCGGAGCGATTCGACACCTTGCGCATCGACCTCGTAGTCTCGCCGGCCCTGGGCGGCATCCTCATCGGACACGAGGTAGCCCGGGCCCTGGGACGGCGCTTCGTATTCACGGAACGCGTGGAGGGCCAGATGACGATACGCCGTGGATTCACCATGGAGAAGGGCGAAAAGGTTCTGATCGTGGAGGACGTGGTCACGCGGGGCACCTCTGTTCGCGAGGTGGCGGCCGTCGTGACCGGACAAGGCGGCGTCGTGGTCGGCCTGGCCGCCCTGGTGGACCGTACCGCCGGATCCGCCGATCTGCCGGTGGAGCTGACTACCCTGGCCAAGGTCGAGGTCGCCACCTACGAACCCGACCACTGCCCTTTGTGCGCGGATGGCGGCACAGCTGTCAAGCCGGGCAGCCGCGGGAACTGAGTGCAGATGCGGCGTGGAGACCAGGTTTTACTGGCGTGCTTGGTGCTCTTCACGGTCGCCTGGCCGCTGTTGCACCCTCCGCTCACCCATTCGCCCCAGAGCGACCTCTACACGCATCTTTCCGTGGCACGAAACCTGGCCGCGGGCGACGGTTTCGTGACGGACATCGTCTACCCTCTCTCCCTCGCCTTCCCATTTGCGGCCCACCTGCCTCAACCGTTGCTGCACCGTCAACCCGCCTACGCTCTTCTGCTCCTGGCGCCGACCTGGCTAGGCGGGAGCGAGCCCGCGGTTGTCCTCCGAGGTGTCTACTGGCTTCATGTAACTCTCCTGGTCCTGCTGGCCACAGTGGTCCTGCTCTGTGCACGCCGGATCAGGGGAACGGAGGCAGTGCTGGCGTGGCTCATTCTGATGTCCTTCAACCCGCTGCTGGCCATGGTGGCGGGCTGGGGCCAGATCGAGATTCCCGTCGCCCTCCTGCTGACGTTGCTCTGGTGCCGCTGGCGCCGGGATCCGGCTGACCAGGTGATGGACCGGGCGGGCCCGACTGCGGCCGTGGTCGACGGCGCCCTGGCCGGCGCTGTCACTCTGCTACGGCTGGATATGGTCTGGGTGCCGTT
>CBDURX010000258.1:0-4560 GCA_965369485.1 uncultured bacterium
TTCCAGGATTGCTATGCCATCCCGTTTGCGTTCTTTGATCCTCACAGGAGTCTCCTGTCCAGCTTACGGCTCGTCGCTTGCGGCCGATTCCAGGCCTAAAATAGGTAACTCATCCCCTCCTGTCTACGGTTACTTGTCCGTTTCCAGGCTACGCAAGCCGCGCAAGACCTCGGTCATGTCCTCGGGTAAATCCGCACGGAACGACAGGGGATGTCCGTGACTGGGGTGTACCAGTGTCAATTCGGCTGCGTGCAGCATCTGGCGGCGAGCTGATTTGATCATGTGTGCGGCCATGACTCTCTCCACCGGCCGCACGTTACGCGCCCGCCCATCATCACCATAAAGAGGATCACCCACCAAGGGGTGTCCGGCGTGGGCAAATTGCACGCGAATCTGATGCGTACGTCCGGTCTCGAGAATCACCCTACAGAGCTGGACAAATTCGAAATCTTCTTCCACATGATAACGAGTTGTGGCTTTCCTGCCGCCTTTGGTCAAGACAGCCATCTTCTGGCGCTTACGTGGATGGCGACCGACGGCGCCCTCCAGGATGCCCTCTGTCTGAGGCCACTGTCCCCAGCTGAGGGCGAAGTACAGGCGGCCGAGCCGTCGGTTTTGCAACTGTCCGGCCAGTTCGTGGTGGGCCCGGTCATTCAAGGCCACCACCAGCAAGCCGGTCGTCTCCCGGTCGAGGCGATGCACGATGCCGGGGCGCAGAAAACCACCCGTAGCGGATAGATGGCGACAGTGGTGCAAGAGGGCGTTGACGAGGGTGCCTGTGGTGTGCCCGGGCGCGGGATGGACCACCATACCGGCCGGCTTGTTGACCACCAGGAAATCCTCGTCCTCGTGAATGATTTGCAGCGGGATGTCTTGCGCCACTGCTTCCGTGGTGGGTGGAGGTAAAGGCGTGAAGAGAACCCGCTCGCCGGCGGTCAAACGGTACCCTTTCGGCCGCAGCTCGTCGTCCACAGCTATCCGTTGCGCTTTCAGCGCGTTATGGATCTGATTGCGTGTGAGGTCGGGGCATTGACCGGCCAGGAACACGTCCAGCCTTTCCCCTTCTGCTTCCACCGGGACGATGAAGGTGCGCGTTGCCGTTTCCCGCTCATTCATGGGTCCGAGCCGTTCTCGCCCGCCACATCCGACTCTACCAGATCCGCGTTTGCAGGAGTCACGACCTGGCTTCGGCTTTCCCGCAGGAGGGAAACGAAGAGTACGGCTCCGCCCAGGGTCACGGCCATGTCTGCCACATTGAAGGTGTAGAAGCGGTGGGAACCGAGGCCGACGTCGATGAAGTCGACCACCAGGCCATCGTAGAATATCCGGTCCACCAGGTTGCCGAGGGCACCTCCCAGGATGGCGGCGATGGCGGAACGGCGGACGATATTGTGCGGGGCGATGCGGAAGAAGAGAACAGTCAGGACCAGGCTAGCCGCCAGGCTGATGGCGATCAGCAACACGCGTCCCACGGGGAACAGCCCCATGGCCGCACCGGGGTTGCGCACGTAAGTGAAGCGCAACAGATCGCCCAGCAGTTCGACTTTCTGGTGGAGGGCATCGATGTGGGCGAGGACCAGGCGTTTCGTAAGGAAATCGGCGGCCAGGATGGCCGGAGTCCACAGGCCGGGTAGAAAGCGACGGAGCTGGCTCAAGCGGATCCAGCCTCCTCCTTCTCCTTGCATTCGATGCAGAGGCGCGTGTAGGGCAAGGCTCTCAACCTCTGCAAGCCGATGTTCTTGCTACAGCTCTCACATTTCCCGTAACTGCCGTCCTCGATGCGCGCCAGAGCCTCTTCGATGTGGTAGAGGTAGCGACCTTCGGTAGAGGCGAACTTGATATTCGCCTCGTACTGGTACTCGTCGCTCCCTTGATCGGCCATGTGATTGGAATGGGCCTTACCGGTGTCGCACGACCCCTCACCCGCTTGCTGGATGATCTTGGAGTGCTTGGCCAGGGATTGCGTGACGCGTTCCTTCTCGTCCTCCAGCCGTTTGCGGAACCGTACGAGTTCGGTCTTTCTCATCACTCTCCTCCTGTCCCTGCCTCACACCTTTTCCAGTGAGATGGCAACCTCCACATCATAGATGCGGAACCGATCCTGACAGGCCAAATCGAGGTCGGCGGCCAATTGCTCCGCCAGCGTCTCGCTGGCGATGCGCTCGCCGTAGCGATGGACAACCCGCTGGACAACGGCAGTGCCGGTCACCGAGAGCCGGATACGATCGGAAACATCCAACCCGCTGGTTTTGCGCAACTTCTGAATCCGGAAGATGATTTCCCGGCTGAGACCCTCATCCCGAAGATCATCCGTCAGAGTGGCGTTTATTGCCACAGTAAGGCCATTTCCTGTGGCCGCAACATACGGCGCGACGCCGCTGACGGCAACAGTGATTTCCTGAAAACCGAAGGTCGCCTCGGCCTGCCCCACTGCGAGGGTGATCTCGCCATCTCGTCGCAACGCCAGGATTTCCGCCTGTGTCATGTCCCTGATGCGGGCGGCGACCTCGGGCGCCTGCTTACCGAAACGCGGACCCAACTCGCCGAAGTTGGGCTTGGCCTCGAACCGCGCCACTGCCAGAAGGTCGTCCACGGGCGCGACTTCCTTGATGTTCAGCTCCTCGGCCACCAGGTCCTTCAGGTCTGGGACGTCGAGCAGGAGTGCGACGCGCTCGTCGTCCGCGTGGATCAACAGGCGACTCAACGGCTGGCGGGTACGCAGCTTGGCGTCCTGACGCAGAGCCCGTCCCACCGAGACGACCTCCTGGGCCGCGGCCATGGCCTTTTCGAGCGCCTTGTCCTGGAGGGCTGGGTCAGGTGCAGGAAATTCGGTCAGATGCACTGACGAGTCATCACTGCGGTGGGCGGTCAGGTTGCGGTAGATCTCCTCGGCCGTGAAGGGGATGAACGGCGCCAGCAGGCGCAACGATCCTTCCAGCACCCGGTAGAGAGTGGCGAAGGCCGTACGCTTATCCTGGGTCATCTCTCCCGCCCAGAATCGACGGCGGGAGAGCCGCACGTACCAGTTGCTGAGGTCGTCGATGACGAAGTCGCCGAGACTCTTGGCCGCGCGCGTGAAGCGGAGGTCATCCATATCGGCCCGGACCGAGGCGATGATACTGCTCATCCGGCACAAAATCCAGCGGTCCAGCAGGTTGGGTGACGATTCCACTTCCGGATCGTGACGGTAGTCGTCGATGTTGGCGTAGAGGGCAAAGAAGTTGTAGCTGTTCTCGAGGGTGCCCAGCAGCTTGCGTTGCGCTTCCTTGACCCCGTCGCGCTCGAAGCGGATCGGCATCCAGACCGGAGATGCGCTGATCATGTACCAGCGTAATGGATCGGCCCCCTCTTCCCGCAGGATCTCGTGAGGGTCGATCACGTTGCCGACACTCTTGGACATCTTCTTGCCCTTGCGGTCCAGCACCAGCTCGTGTACGAGACAGCTCTTGTACGAGCTGCGACCGAAGAGGAAGGTGGATATCACCAGCAACGTGTAGAACCACCCCCGCGTCTGGTCGATGCCTTCGCTGATGAAGTCGGCCGGGAACTGTTTTTCGAACAGCTCCCGGTTCGCGAAGGGGTAGTGGTACTGGGCGAATGGCATGGAGCCGGCGTCGAACCAGCAGTCGATGACTTCCGGGGTACGACGCATGGTGCCGGAGCAGCCCTCCCGACGGCAGGGAAACGTGATCTCGTCCACGTAAGGCCGATGCAGATCCAGGTCGGCACAGTCCCGGCCGGTCAATGCGGTCAAGTCGGCCCGGCAGGTGGGCAAGTGCACCGCCTCACACTTCTCGCAGATCCAGACATTCAGGGGCGTCCCCCAGAACCGGTTCCGGCTCAGAGACCAGTCGACGTTCCCCTCCAGCCAGTTGCCGAACCGCCGGCTGCCGACCTCTGGCGGTTGCCAGCGAATCTGGTCGTTGGCTGCCACCAACTGTTCGCGCATGGCGCTTGTCTTGATGAACCATGACGGCATGGCGTAGTAGAGCAGGGGGTTCCCGCAGCGGTCGTGGAACGGGTAATCGTGTTCGTAGGTCTCTTCCCGGATCAAGAGGCGTCGCGCCTCGAGATCCGCGACGATCCGGGGGTCCGCATCCTTGACGCGGAGTCCCGCCCAGGGCTTGACCTCGGACGTGAACTGCCCCGCCGAATCCACCGGCTCGAAGAAGGCCAGGTTCTCCCGCTTACCGATCTGGTAGTCGTCCTCACCGAAGGCCGGCGCCATGTGGACGATGCCGCTGCCGGTGTCGAGGGTTACGAAGTCGGCCGGTACCACCACGAAGGCGTTCTTGCCCTCCTGCGGGGTGACGTACGGAAAGAGTTGCTCGTAATGGCGGCCGATCAGCTCGCGCCCCTTGAAGCGCTTCAGGACCTCGGTCTGGATCTCGGGATCCAGGATGCCGAGGCGGGCCTCGGCCAGAAGCAACGTTTCCTCTCCATGACGAACCCGCACGTAGTCGAAATCCTCCCCTACCGCCAGGGCCACATTGGACGGCAGTGTCCAGGGGGTCGTGGTCCAGGTCACGAAAAATTCGTCCGCATCGGCAGCGCGCAGCT